>JAAZMQ010000364.1 GCA_012798745.1 Bacteroidales bacterium | reverse complement strand
GTGTGTTGACCACAAATACGCCGGAACAGGCAAAAGCCCGTGCCGGCGGAAGGCATGGCAATAAAGGCGATGAGGCGGCCATAACGGCCCTAAAGATGATTGCGCTGAACGCAAAATATAAATCATAGCTTCTTATTTAAAGGAATTGAAAATTGTTTTTATCATTTGAATTTCTACCAAAGGCATATCTTTCATTTTTTTGATTTTTAAATTTTTAATGGCAGCAGAACATTTTTTTTGCTGTCGGAAAGTTCAATACCGGGCATTCATTCAGTTTCTTCTTTTTTAAAAATCCGACATAAATTTTTCAATTTATTTCAAGGTTTCTGAGAACAAAAACCAAGCAAATCAACTGATCAACCTTGAAAATGTCCTTGTTTTCGGTCAAAATAAAGAACCGTAAGTTCAACTTAGAAATGCAACACAGGGATTTGCCAAGGGGTTGGGGATGCAAAGCCCTCAAAAAGCGTCAGCCGGTAAGTGCAAGTTTACGCTATTTCCGAACAATACCGTCACCATTGCCGCGAATCCGATAAATGCTCGCCCGAGTACCATCAGAATAGCCAATCGGGAGAGAGGAGAAAAAATTTCGTCAGCATCCCGATACGGTATTTAAACGACTCCCGGATACTCCGGCTATGACTGTTGCTCGGGATAAATATATAGGGCCGGCAGAATGCCCTGCTACCGATGTCAAATGCTCTCCGGCCGTAGGCTTCATGATTCCCGCCATCATGTCGGGATCGATATTTCATTCGCCGGCATGTGCTTTCGAAATTACGGGTATGATTTATTAATTGAATAATAAGTAGAAGTATTGCTTTGAGTACATATTGATGCTATTGTCGTCTCTTACTTAATCGGGCCTGTTGTTATGTGCGCTAAGTTTTAAAATATCATATCTCTTTATTCATTATTCGTTATTGGGGTATTGATAACGAAAATATTAAGGTAAAATTTTATGAACAAAACACGAAACGCTTTTTTTCTCTTCTTATTACTTTTAGTTTTTGTATCCTGTGAAAAGGAATCGCTTGTTATTTTAACCTTACCTTCTTCATCTCAACGATTGCAGTTTGGTGTTGAACACCTCAGAGAATCATTAAAGGATTATAAACTTTTGGAAGGAACAATCAATACCCCATATCTGCCGAAAGGGGGGAGGAAGCTGATTGTTTTGGAGGGGAGGGACTCTCTTGTATTGACAAGTCTTGCAGAGGAATATGGCTTAAATGTTCCTCAAGAGATCGAGAAAGAAGGTTTTTATATTGCTACCCAAAAAGATGTTACACTTGTGTATGGAGAGGATCCCTCTGGTGCGCTATATGGATGTTACCGTTTGGCCGATGAGTTGAAAGAGGGTGAAGCTTTTCCGAAAGAAATCGTGGATGCGCCCGAAATGGTTTTGAGAGGTGCTTGCGTTGGTCTGCAAAAACCTTATTTACTGCCGGGAAGAGGTGTATATGAATATCCTTATACTCCTGAAAATTTCCCGTGGTTTTATGATAAAGATCTTTGGATCAGGTATTTGAATATGTTGGTGGAATATCGCATGAATACGTTGTATTTGTGGAACGGCCATCCTTTTGCCTCCCTGGTAAAGTTGGAGGATTATCCTTTTGCGGTGGAAGTCGATGAAGAGACCTTTAAGAAAAACGAAGAGATGTTTGCTTTTCTTACGAAAGAAGCCGGTAAAAGAGGGATATGGGTGATCCAGATGTTTTACAATATCATTGTCTCGAAACCTTTTGCGGAACATTACGGTATAAAAACGCAGGATAGGAATCGGCCAATTACGCCTTTATTATCGGATTATACGTGCAAATCAATAAGCGCCTTTATTCGGAAATATCCAAATGTAGGATTGCTTGTTTGCCTTGGAGAGGCGATGGCGACTTATGAAGATGACGTCAAGTGGTTTACGGAAACCATTATTCCCGGTGTTAAAGACGGATTAAAGGCTCTGGGACGGACGGATGAGCCGCCCATCATTCTCCGAGCCCACGATACCGACTGCAAGATGGTGATGGAGAAAGCGCTCCCCCTATATAAGAATTTGTACACCATGCACAAATATAATGGTGAATCGTTGACGACGTACGAACCGCGGGGACCATGGTCGCAGATCCATCGGGAATTGAGTTCGTTGGGTTCGGTGCATATCGATAATGTTCATATTCTTGCTAATCTTGAACCATTTCGTTATGGTTCTCCCGATTTCATCCAGAAAAGCGTTCAGGCCATGCATCGCGTGCATGGCGCAAATGGCCTACATTTATATCCTCAGGCATCGTATTGGGACTGGCCCTACACGGCCGATAAGCTGCCTGAAGGAGAACGGCTTTTGCAGATCAACAGGGATTGGATATGGTACAAGAGCTGGGGGCGTTATGCATGGAAAGCCGATCGTCCGCGACACGAAGAAGAGGTGTATTGGTCAGATCAGTTGGGTAATTTTTACGGTTGCGGGAAAGCGGGCAGAGATATCCTTGAAGCCTATGAACAGGCCGGTGAGATCTCTCCTAAATTGACCCGTCGTTTCGCTATTACCGAGGGAAACCGCCAGACATTTCTCTTGGGAATGTTCATGAGCCAGTTGGTTAATCCGTATAAATATAAAATCTATCCCGGCTTTTATGAGTCGTGTGGTCCTGAAGGGGAAAAACTGATCGAATATGTGGAGAAGAAATGGAAAAACGAAAAGCATATTGGTGAATTACCCTTGGATGTTGTTGTTCAGGCGAAGGATCATGCCAATAAAGCCGTTGCTGCTATTGAGAAAGCGGCCAAAAAGGTAAAGAAAAACAAAGATGAATTTTTGCGATTGAAAAACGATATATACTGTTATCGGGAATTTGCCTATTTTTTTGGTGCGAAAGTAAAGGCAGCGGAACGTGTGCTTGATTATCAATACAGCAATAACATTGATGATCTGGAAGCAGCTATTCCCTTTATGGAAGAGAGTTTGAAACATTACAGGAAATTGGTTTCGTTAACCAAAGATACCTATCTGTATGCCAACAGCATGCAAACGGCTCAAAGGCGAATCCCGATTGGCGGTGATGACGGCAAATATAAAACCTGGGAGGAACTTCTTCCACTTTACGAGCAGGAATTCAGAAATTTTAAAAAAAATCTCCGGATGCTAAAAACAGGCGGAAGCGAAAAGAGAGTTGAAACAATTTCCCCATTCGTTCCTGCCGAAGTAATCTTGATGACACCCAAAGCAGAATGGATGCCTTTGGTGAAAGGTCGACATGTGATTCCTGGAATAGACTCACAATTAAAAGGAATTGCTCCGGAGCTGAAAAACATGAAGGTGTTGAAGCTCGAAGCCGAATTTCAAAAAAAGAAAGGAACAGTGATCGAATTTGACACGCGCGATTCGGTAAAACTGTTGGTAGGCTATTTCCGTACGGATCAAAAGGGGTATGCAATGGCGCCTGTATTGGAAACGAATGCTTCGGCTAATCAATATGGTCAAGCCGAACCTGTGTTGATGAACGCGTTGGCGATCGAAAACCAACCGGCAGTAAATATTCATGCCTATTCTTTTCCTGCCGGAAGGCATACGGTCTCACTCGGCAAAGGAATATGTTTGATATTGGGTTTCACGCAATCCGACATCGAATTCCGTAATGTGGGATTGATGGATGATGATTTTACAGCATCCGTCGATTGGTTGTTTTATTAATTAAGGAGGTTATTTTTATTTTTATCATAAACTATGAGGAAAGTGTTGGACTTCGGTAAATTAGTTCTATTGGGATGTTTTCTTCTTTTCCTATCCTGTAAGTCGACGTCTGAACGTACGCCTTCAATTTTGGAGGTTGTTGACAAACGATCTTTTATCCCAAAGGAAGAAATCATTACATTTTGCAGTGAATATCAAATAGATCCTCATTCGGTTTACTGGTGGAAAAATCATTGGGTTATTTATGTCGACGCAAGTGAGATCAGTAACCTAAAAGGAAAAATTAAAGAACGGTATCCCAATAGCAACATAAATCTTTACGAAAAGCCCTTTTATCGTTTCAGCAGAGATGAGCATTGCAACGATAAACGGATGCGAAGCTGTGAACATGTGATTATGACGGCAAATTTGGTAGAAGATGAAGCGATGCAGCAAGCATATATGGAATACCACCGAACACAATTCGAAAAATGGCCTGAAGTTTCGAAAGGGTTTTGCAATGCCGATTTTCAGCAGGTTCTTGTTTTTCGCAATGGAAGACAACTTATGCTCGTCATCAGTATTCCCAAAGGAAAAAGTTTGGAAGAATTAAATCCGAAAACGGTTGAGCATAATCCACGTGTGAAGGAGTGGAATGCGATTATGAGTAACTATCAGGAAGGGTTAGCAGATGCTCCTAACGATAGCACATGGATCACCTTTGAAAAAATAACAGAGGAAATAATATAAGGCAGGAGGTATGAAGCAGACCAATTATCAACTTTTCGATTTTTTGGATTTTGATGTTAACTTAGATGGAGGAGAACGCCTTTGGAAAGCATGTTTGCCTACGGATATTAGGGAGGTAGATGGGGATATTTTTCTTACCATTCCTTTTCAAAAGCAGTGCAATTCAAACGAAATAAAGCCTGATTTTTCTGAGCCGAGAAAAAATTATACCCTTAGAATACGGGCATTGGGATCAACGATTTTACGTATATCCTTAGGAATTGATCGTCCTTACATGGAAGATTCCGAGATGCTACTTTTGAGCTCTGATCTAAAGAAAAAGCCTTTGTCCTATCGGGAAGACGAAGAAACGTGGACGATCCAGGATAAAAAAGGGAGTACAAGAGCAAAAGTGCTTTTTCCCAAACCACAGATCGAGTGGTGGAGTGATTTGCAGCCGGCGCCGGATGAGACTGTTTTCTTGAGTTTTTTCCCCCATGGGAAGAAAGCGATTTCTCTTTCGGCTTATGACATGTTTTCGCCTGCGCGTCACGATGCCTTTGCTCTGGCTTTTGTTGAAAAGAACGGCCGTGCAGACCGGGTTACTTTTTCATTGGAAGCCAAACCCGACGAATGTTTTTTTGGTACAGGAGAGCGTTTTGCCAAGATGGACCTTGCAGGGAAGACTTTCCAGATGCGTAATCAGGATGCGCAGGGTGTAAATAACCGGAGAGCCTACAAAAACGTACCGTTTTATCTTTCTTCCGAGATTTACGGTTTGTTTCTTCATACGTGTTCGTTTGCCAAATTTTCGCTTGCCGATCATTCCACACGTTCAGTTCAGATAATGGCAGAAGAGCCCTTTATCGATTTCTTTTTAATCGGTGGCGACACGTTGGAAGAGGTTTTGTTCGGCTATCGTCAGTTGACGGGATTTCCGCCCATGCCTCCACTTTGGAGTTTCGGAATATGGATGAGCCGCATGACCTATTTTTCGGCAGAAGAGGTAAACGAAATTTGCGAGAGGTTGCGCAAGGAAGATTATCCGTGTGATGTTATTCATTTGGATACGGGTTGGTTTGAAACCGATTGGCTTTGCGAATGGAAATTCAACGAGAAGCGTTTCCCTGAACCCGAAAAATTTATTCGACATCTGAGGGGAAAAGGGTTTCGCGTTAGTCTATGGCAATTACCGTATATTTCCTACGATGCCGCTCAGTACTGTGAAGCGGAGGAACACCATTACATTGGCAAAGGGGTTCGCAAGCTTTCGGGTGCGTCGAATTTCAGTGTGCAGGATTTTGCGGGAACGATTGATTTTACATACGATAAAGCCGTTGAATGGTATAAAGACCTGTTGCGAAACTTGCTAAAAATGGGTGCGAGTTGCATTAAAGCCGATTTTGGTGAAGATATTCATTTGGATGCGGAATATCAGGGCATGCCGGCCGAAAAATTGCAGAACATCTATCCCCTTTTGTATCAGAAAGCCGTATATGAAGTAACGAAAGAAGTTACAGGTGAAGGGATTATCTGGGCTCGAGCAGGGTGGGCGGGTTGTCAGCGATATCCGGTTCACTGGGGAGGCGATGCTGCTTGTTCGTGGCACGGTATGGCCGGTTCACTGAAAGGGGGATTACATTTGGGCTTGTCGGGTTTCGGTTTTTGGAGTCACGATATCCCTGGATTCCATGGTGTGCCCAATTTTATGAACTCCGTCATACCGGACGATCTTTATGTTCGATGGACACAGTTTGGCGTTTTTACTTCGCACATGCGCTATCACGGTACACATAAGCGCGAACCGTGGGAATATCCCTATATTTCGGAGATTATCCGGGAATGGTGGAAATTGCGGTATCGGTTAATCCCCTATATCGTTCAGCAAAGCGAGAAGACAACCCGTACTGGATTTCCTGTGCTAAGGGCGTTGGTTTTACATCATCCCGATGACAGAACGTGTCGTCACATCGATGATCAATATTATTTCGGCGACCATATGATGGTGGCACCGGTGATGAATTCGTCAGGTAGACGCGATATCTATTTGCCCGAAGGGAAATGGGTTCACTTTTTCACCCGAGAAATTTTGGAAGGGCCGCGTTGGCTGAAGGATGTGACCGTTCCTTTGGAAGAGATGCCTGTATATGTAAAATATGGAGCTACCATTCCGATGTATCTCGAGGACGTGAGTTGTACGGATGAAATGGATATGGAGAAAGTTGTCGAAGTTATTTTTGATTAAATAATGAGAAGTATGCAAACTTGGAAATTGAATTTTGAAGAGACGAAGCAACATTATCTGGACTGGTGGGACCACAAAGGGATTGTTTTGTCAATGTGGGAACACATTCCGAAGGATGGCGATCCTTATGAAAATGTTCCACCGCCACCCCCCTGCAAAGATTGGAATCAGTTTTGGTTTGATCCCGAATGGAGATCGGATTACCTGCATTATACCATGTCGAGAAATTCCTATCTTGCCGATATCCTTCCCATTGCCAACACACAATTGGGACCGGGTTCTCTTGCCTCCATTCTCGGAGCTGAATTGGAGGCACGTGAGGATACTATCTGGATAAGGGAAAAACCCGATTTTGACGGTCGGATTGTTTTCGACGAAAACAACAAATGGTGGAAACTACACAAAGATCTGTTGAATGCATGTAAAGCGAAATCGCAGGGCAAATATTTGGTTGGCTGTCCCGATTTAGTGGAAGGATTGGATGTGCTGGCCAGTCTTAAAGGATCGGACAATGTCCTTATGGATTTGGTGATGAATCCCGAAGAAACCCTGCGCCAATTGCAGGATATCAATACGGTTTATTTTAGGGTTTTCGATGAGATTTACGATATCATCAACGTGGATGGGGAAATGGGATTCTGTTATTTTTCTTTGTGGGCACCGGGAAAAGTGACAAAATTACAGGCAGATTTGTCTATTATGATTTCTGAAGAAGACTACCGTACTTTTTGTCAGCCGTTTTTACGTGAACAATGCAACAACATAGACTATACTCTCTATCATTTGGATGGGGTGGATGCTATTCGTCATTTGGGTGCTGTTTTGGAAATCGAAAACCTCAAGGCCGTTCAATGGACTCCGGGTTATGGTCAGCCTCAGGGAGGAAACCCTCAATGGTATGATTTGTATAAGCGGATTCTTGCGAGTGGGAAATCTGTAATGATCAACTGGGTAACATTGGACGAGATAGCGCCTCTGATCGATAATATTGGGAATCAGGGATTACATATTAACGTCGATTTTAAATCGGAAAAAGACATAGAAAAAGCATTAAAAATTGTGGAGCGGTACCGATGATTTTATACACGAAAAAATAGTTGGATGAAACAAAATAAAGCCGGATGGAAGACTTGATTCACTTATCTATTGCGGATGTTGTCGTTATTTTTGTTTATGTGAGTATTCTGATAGGCATTGCCTGTTGGGCTGGTTTCGCCAAAAAAAACAAGAGTGATGATCTTTTCCTTGCCAATAAATCGCTTGGGTGGTTTGCAATTGGACTTACGATGTGGGGGACTAACGTCGGTCCTTCCATGCTGATTGCTAATGCCAGCAGCGGCTATGAAAGTGGTATTGTGGCAGGAAATTTTTCTTGGTATGCTTTCCCTTTTATTTTGATGCTGGCTTTTGTTTTTGCGCCTCGGTATTTGGGTGCAAAAGTAACCACACTTCCTGAATATATGGGAAAGCGTTTTGGTGAAACCACGCAACGATACATTGCCTGGTATTCTATTCTGACGATTTTGATATCGTGGTTGGGATTAACCTTGTTTTCCGGTGGAATTTTCATGGCTCAGCTTTTGGATTTTCCTTTGTGGGGCTGCATCGTTATTCTGGTTACGATTTCGGCATTTTTTGTCTTGATTGGAGGTTTAAAGACGATAGCCTATACCAATGTCTTTCAAATGCTTTTATTGATCGGCGTATCGATTTTACTGGTGGTGATGTCGGTCCATAGGGTAGGAGGGATAGGGAAAGTGCTTGAGGCAACACCTTCTTCTTATTGGAAATTGTTTCAACCCTTGAGCGATAAGGATTTTCCTTGGTTGGCTATTCTTTTGGGATATCCTGTTATGGGTATTTGGTTTTGGTGTACCGATCAATCAATGGTACAGTCGGTATTGGGCGCAAAGAGTTTGGAAGAAGGACAGAAAGGGGCAAATTTTACGGCATGGTTAAAACTGATCGATATTCCTCTTTTCATTTTTCCTGGCATATTGGCATATCTTCTTCTTCCCGGTTTGACAAATTCGACCGATGCTTATCTAAAATTGGTAAAAACAGTTTTTCCTTCCGGACTATTGGGTTTGGTAGTTATTGTGATGATGGCGGCTCTGATCAGTACCATTAGCTCGGCTCTTAATTCGTTGAGTACGGTTTTTACGATGGATATTTACGTTAAACGTTATAAACCTGAGGCTGACAGAAAGGAAATTAAAAAAACAGGACGGTTGGTGGTTTTGGCAGGCACTTTTTTCTCTATTTTTCTGGCCATTGGAATATCTTTTATTCAAGGGTTGAGTTTTTTCAATATTTTTCAATCGGTTTTAGGATTTATAGCGCCGCCTATGTCGGTAGCTTTCTTGTTTGCCGTATTGTGGAGAAAGACGTCGCGCAAAGCCATAAATCTAGTACTTTCATTGGGGACGGTTTTTAGCTTGGGTATCGGTATTCTGTACTACACTAATCTTATTTTTAATGGTGTCCATTTTTTATATGTCTCTTTCCTTATCTTTGTTTTGTTGTCGGTTTTTGTGTGGCTGTTTTCTTTAATTAGCAAGGAATCAGATGAGTCTGTTTCGATACCGAGTTACAAACCGGTAAAAGTGAATAAGTCGGTAAAAATTTCCTGGAGTGTTTTAATTGTTGTGATGATCGGGATGTATGTCCTATTTAATTGAGTTGAATAATTAAATGAAATCGGAATTATTGAATAAATTGTTTGAATGTGTGGAATTCGGGAAAATCAATCTTGAATCGCCTTATCCACCTCAAATGAAAGGATTGCCCGGTGCAGATGAAATTACCCGGCAGGCTCTTGAATCAGGAATAACGCCTGATGAGATATTAAATGAAGCCCTTATTGCAGCGATGGATAAAGTGGGGCAAAAATTTTCCGAAAAAAAGATTTTTGTTCCTCAAATGTTATTGTCGGCAAAAGCAATGAATGTATCAATGAAACATTTAAAACCTTATTTTGCAGATGGTTCCGTAAAACGCAAGGGCGTTTTTATTTTGGGAACAGTTTTTGGCGATTTGCATGATATCGGCAAAAATCTAGTGGGAATGATGATCGAAGGAGCAGGTTGGGAAGTAATTGATCTAGGGGTTGACGTAAAAATCGATACGTTTGTAAACAAGGTAAAAGAGTATCCCGGCTCTCCTGTAGGCATTTCCGCATTGCTCAGCACAACCATGATCAATATCAAGCCTGTTATTGAAGCTATCAAAACGGTTTCTCCGAAAACGAAAGTCATCGTTGGAGGTGCACCTCTTTCTGCAGAGTTCGCTGCATCGATCGGTGCAGACGCATATGGGAAAAATCCCCTGGAAGGAATAAAATGGTTGGAATCAACATATCGTTCATAATATGTGAAAAGGAAAACAGAAAATGAAAAAATGTTTGGCTTTACCCTTTATCACTCATCCCGGAATTGAATTGATCGGGAAGACGGTTCAAGATGCTGTTTCGGATGGAAAAATTCAGTATGAAGCGATGAAGGCAGTGTCGGATGAATTTGACACCATGGGCTGCACAGCTATTATGGATTTAACGGTAGAAGCAGAAGCTTTTGGTGCAGAAATCAGTATGCCGGAAGATGAGATACCTACTGTTAAGGGCAGATTGTTGAAAAGTGCAGCTGATGTAGAAAAGTTGTCTGTTCCCGATTTAGGACAAGGGCGTTTGAAGGAATTTTTAAAAGCCAATAAATTGGCTGTAGAAAATATTACGGCTAAACCGGTGTTTTCGGGATGTATAGGTCCTTTTTCCCTTGCGGGTAGATTGTACGGTATGTCGGAAATTATGATTTCAATGTACACTGAACCCGAAACGGTTCTACTGTTACTGTTGAAGTGTACGGAATTTTTAATCCGATATTGTATGGAGTTGAAAAAAACGGGCACGGTTGGAGTCATTATGGCTGAACCTGCTGCCGGCTTGTTATCTAATGAAGATTGTATGGTTTATTCGTCGGATTTCGTGAAAAAGATTGTTAATACTGTTCAGGATGATAATTTTACTGTTATTCTGCATAATTGTGGCAATATGGGTCAGTGTACTTATGCTATGATTGCAAGTGGGGCAAATGCTTTGCATTTCGGCAATACTGTAGATATAGTAGAGGTGTTGCAAGATTGCCCTTCCGATAAAATTGTGATGGGAAATATAGACCCGGTTCGTGTTTTCAAACAATCCGATCCGAATACCGTGCGTGAAGTTACTGCCGATTTGCTGGAACGGACAAGAAATTATGCCAATTTTGTAATTTCAAGTGGTTGCGATATTCCTCCTCGTACGCCTCTTGAAAATATTCGCGCTTTTTTTGAAGTTGTGAAAAAATATAATGATAAAAATTATGGGGCAGAGTAGATGATCGGTTCATTCCAATATTTTCGGTTTTCTTTCCGTGAAGTAGCCCCAACGATGAATGAGGTTCTCAAGTATGTTCAATCGACAGGATTGGACAAGGAACATCCCGCGGTAGTTTTTACAGAAAACGTTCTTAAGAAATTAGATAATTTGCAAGGTATTTGTGGAGGGTATGTCATAAAAAAAAATGAACCGGTATTGCCGACAGAAGGAGTAATAAAAATTGATGATTTTACCTTACATGTCGGTAAGCAAATTTCAAAATGTTTGGAAGAGGCTTCATATATAGCGCTTTTTCTTTGTACGGCAGGTCCCGATTTTTCTAATATAACCCGGAAATTGAATCATGAAGGTAGTTGGATGGAGTCATACCTTGTGGATGCAATTGGTTCGTTGACAGTAGAAAAGGCGATGAATATCATCTGGCACAATCTCGCGGAATCGATGGATAAAGAAGGATTGAAAATAAGCAATCGTTATAGTCCGGGTTACTGTAATTGGGATGTATCGGATCAGAAGATATTGTTTTCATTGATAGGGGATAATCCGACGCGTGTAACTCTTAGCGAAACGTGTCTGATGTTACCGGTAAAATCGGTGAGTGGCATTATCGGAATTGGTGAAAATCTGAGAAGATATAAATACGGATGTGAAATGTGTAATAATCAAACGTGCATTTATAGAAAAATAATTCATGAATAAAGGAAAAATACATTTAAGAGTAATATTTGTTATTTGGTTTTCTGCGATTTGTGGTTTTTTGTCTGCACAAGCCACGGTTCCGCAATCCAAAATGGAAGAGATCTACGAAGAAATCAAAACACCTTACAAATATGGTTTGGTCGTTGCTCCGACCACCAATAATTATAAGGTGGATTGCCCATCGGTATTTCGTCAAGGCGATAAATGGTATATGACTTATCTGCTTTATGACGGCAAATCGGGGAAAGACGGAAGAGGATATGAAACATGGTTGGCCGAGAGCGATGATTTGCTGCAATGGAAAACCTTGGGAAAAGTTCTTTCTTTTCGTGAAGAAGGTTGGGATAAAAATCAACGGGGTGGTTTTGTTGCACTGGAAGAAAATACCTGGGGAGGCAGTTATACCCTCAACACCTTTAAGAATAAATATTGGATGACATACATTGGTGGTAACAAACCGGGCTACGAATCTACGCCTTTGAAAATCGGATTGGCTTTTACTGAAAAGGACCCTTCCCAACCTCATGAATGGGAAAGTTTGAATAAACCGATCCTTTCGCCGGACGATAAGGATGCGCAATGGTTTGAGAAGATTACCCAGTATAAGAGCAGCGTGTTTTGGGATAGGAGCAAAACATTGGGTAAGCCTTTTGTCATGTTTTATAATGCGGCGGGGATTCATCCGGAAACAAAAGTAAAGGCTGAGAGAATAGGTATCGCTTTGTCGGATGATATGGTGCATTGGAAGCGATATGAGCATAATCCTGTTTTTTCTCACGAAGAGGGAATCACAGGCGATGCCCATATCCAGAAAATCGACGATGTATATGTGATGTTCTATTTTGGAGCTTTTCACTCATCGAGAAGATATAAAGCGTTTAACACTTTTGCCTGTTCTTATGATTTGGTTAACTGGACCGATTGGAACGGCGACGATCTTATCGTTCCCTCCAAAGATTACGATAATTTGTTTGCTCACAAATCGTCTGTCATAAAACATGATGGGATAGTTTATCATTTTTATTGTGCAGTGAATGAGCATGACCAACGTGGTATTGCCTTGGCTGTTTCCAAATCTATGGGAAGATCGAAGGTTCGTTTTCCCGAACCGGATCAAAAAGGCAAGCGTGAAATTATTTCGCTGAACAACGATTGGTACACAGTTGCTTCAAGTGAAAATAGCAATGAGTACGACACCTTTGTCGTTGATGATAATTGGGAAAAAGTAAATATTCCCCACAATTGGGATGATTATTCAGGCTACCGGCAACTGACACATGGCAACAAGCATGGAAATGCGTGGTACAAAAAAACCTTCTTTTTACCCGATTACGATGTCAACAAGCGTTTTTTTGTCCGATTCGATGGCGTAGGAACTTATGCGACCGTTTTTATAAACGGCAAGAATTTGGGCCGACATCTTGGTGGAAGAACAACTTTTACCATTGACGTGACAGATGCCATAAAAAGAGGAACAGAAAACGTGATTACCGTCAAGGCTGAACATCCTTCTTTTATTACCGACATGCCTTGGGTTTGTGGTGGCTGCTCGTCTGAATGGGGCTTTTCGGAAGGGTCTCAGCCGTTTGGAATATTTCGACCCGTGACACTGGAAATCACAGACAACATTCGAATAGAACCCTTTGGCGTTCATATTTGGAATACCGATACTTCCTACTTGCATATTGAAACCGAGATTAAAAATTACAGTACTACACCCGAAACTTTCGAATTGGTGAGTAAGCTAAACGATGATAATGGTATTGCCGTTTTTCGGCTTTCCGATACCATCACGCTTCAACCGGGAGAAATTACGATAGTAAAGCAAATTAGTCCGGAGATCAAACATCCGCATTTGTGGTCGAGTGACAATCCTTATCTCTATCAGTTGGCAACTCTTATAAAAAGAGACGGTAAAACAACCGATGAGCTCACTACTCCTTGTGGGGTTCGAACAGTCAGTTGGCCTCTTCACAGAAAAGATAATGATCCAACGTTTAGACTTAATGGGGAAAAGGTGTTTTTAAACGGGATTTGCGAATACGAACATCTGTTTGGCCAATCGCATGCTTTTTCAGAAGAACAGATTCTCTCGCGTGTGAGACAGATAAAAGATGCAGGATTCAATGCTTTCAGAGATGCGCATCAACCTCACAATTTGCTTTATCAGCACTATTGGGATAAAACCGGTATTTTGTGGTGGCCACAATTTTCCGCTCATATTTGGTACGATACTCCGGAATTCAGAAATAATTTTAAAAAATTGCTTTGTCAATGGGTCAAAGAAAGGCGCAATTCTCCTTCCGTTATCATGTGGGGATTACAGAACGAAAGTGTTTTACCCAAAGAATTTGCCGAAGAATGTGTTGAAATTATTCGAGAGATGGATCCTACGGCTTGTGATCAGCGAATCATAACCACCTGTAATGGTGGAGAGGGAACAGATTGGAATGTACCTCAGAATTGGTCTGGGACCTATGGTGGCGACCCCGACAAGTATGCTGATGAGCTTAAGAAACAGTTGTTGAATGGCGAATACGGAGCTTGGCGTTCCATTGATTTGCATTCAGAAGGTGATTTTGCCCCACAGGGCATATGGAGCGAAGAAAAGATGTGTTTGCTGCTGGAAAAAAAGATTCGTTTGGCTGAATCGGTAAAAGATAGTTGTTGTGGACATTTTTTATGGCTTTTTAATTCGCATGACAATCCCGGAAGAAAACAACCTGATGAAGGGTATCGCATTATTGATAAAATAGGTCCTGTCAATTATAAAGGTCTGTTAACCTCTTGGGGGGAACCGGTAGATGCTTATTATATGTACAGGGCAAATTACGTGTCATCTAAAAAAGATCCGATGGTGTATATTGCATCTCATACATGGCCTGATCGTTGGGAGACTCCAGGCATGAAAAGCGGGATCAGGGTTTATTCAAATTGCGATGAAGTGGAATTGTTTAACGATGTGCAATCGGAATCGCTGGGGAGATTGGGAAAAGGGCCGATCGGCACTCATTTCGAGTGGAATAATGTAAACATTAAATATAATGTGCTTCATGTTGTAGGATATGTGGATGGAAAACCTGTGGCGGAAGATTGTATCGTATTGGATCATTTACCAAGATCCCCTAATTTCGATCGGTTTTATCAGGATTTGAAACCTTTGTTGATGTCTCATGAAGAGTATCAGTATATCTATCGGGTAAATTGTGGTGGAGATCTGTATGTAGATCATTATGGACAAAGATGGGAAGCCGACAGAGCAAAAAAAGAAGGTCTTATTTGGGGGTCTATTTCATGGACTGACGATTATGAAGAAATCATTCCTTATCAAGCTAGTCAGCGTTATACTAACACTCCAATAAAAGGAACGAAAGATTGGGATTTATTTGGTACTTTCCGCTACGGAAGGCATAAGTTGAGCTACGAATTTCCATTGCCCGACGGAGAATATCGAGTAGAGCTTTATTTTGTGGAACCCTGGTATGGAACGGGCGGAAACGTCGATTGTGAAGGATATCGAATTTTTGATGTTGCTATCAACGATTCGGTTTATATCGATGATCTGGATATCTGGGCTGAAGCAGGACATAATGTTGCATTCAAACAGGTTATACTGGCCAAAGTCGAAGGAGGATCGATGAAAATATCGTTTCCCGAAGTCAAAGCAGGGCAGGCTGTGATTTCGGCTATAGCCATCGGTACCAAAAATAACGATATTCAACCTCAGATTCCAACCTCTTCGATTGACTGGTCATGGAAAAATATAGAAAAGGTGGTCAAAACACCTTTGGAAGTTTTGCCTGAAGGAAAAGAGACACGGCCTACCACAATCTATCGGGCAGAACAAGCCAAAGTAAATGGTCGTTACAAAGAAAAAATAGTTAAGGATCAAACATTTATTGTCTTTCTGGATAACGAACAGGGAAGCATTGAATGGGATATTTCGGTAGGTGTTGCCAATAAATATGTACTGAGATTTGATTTTATGAATATAAATGATCATCCAATTGACATAAAAATCAAAATTACAGATTCAGATGGTATCGTACATAAGGAGGATACTATTACTTTTCCTGTAGCCAACGAAAAAAGAAGAACGTTGAGTACAGACACCGGTGGATACATCAATGCGGGACATTATAAGGTGCAACTTTCGTCAGAGAATATGAATGGTTTATGGTTGGGTGATTTAACGGTTCAATGAATAACAGAAAAATTAAATTTGAGAAAGATGATAACATGGATAACGGCTTATTTATTTAAATTAGGGGAGATGAAAAGATGGTATTTTGTTGTGTTTTTTTCTGCTATTTTTTTTAAAATGGCGGGACAGAACAACGTGTGGGAAAATCAGCATGTTTTTCAGATTAATCAAGAACCGGCGCGTTCATCTTTCATTCCTTTTTGTGATATTGAGAATGATCGAGTCCTTTCTTTGGATGGGATATGGAAATTCAATTGGGTTGCGACTCCCGAAAATTGCCCTGTCGATTTTTATAAAACCGATTTCGACGATTCGCAGTGGGTTGATTTTCTCGTTCCGGCAAATTGGGAAGTCAATGGCTTTGGAACCCCCATCTATGTTAGTGCGGGATACCCATTTAAAATACAACCTCCGCTAGTAACGGTAGAACCCAGGTATACCTATACAACGTTTAAAGAGAGAAATCCCGTGGGGTCTTATCGTCGATCTTTTGTACTTCCAAAAGCATGGGATCATAAAGAGGTTTTTATTTACTTCGAAGGGGTTCAAAGTGCATTTCATGTATGGGTAAACAATCAAGAGGTTGGATACGGTCAGGGAAGTATGAAACCATCTGAATTCAGGATAACACCTTATTTGAAGGAGGGAGAAAATCAAATTGCCGTGAAAGTGTATAAATTTTCTGATGGCAGTTATCTCGAGGATCAGGATATGTGGCGTTTCGGGGGTATTCCCCGATCTATTTATTTGTATGCCACAGAGGACATTCGCATTCGGGATTATGCCGTACGCACGATTTTGGACGAGAAGTATGAAGATGCTGTTTTGCAGATCGATCCCAAAATTGCTGTTTACGGAATGCAGGAAGGGAAAGGTTATACTGTACAGGCTCAGTTATATGATGAGAACGGAAATCCCATGTTTACTGAAAATCTCAAGCAGGAGGTTGAACCGATACTAAATCTCAATTATCGGGCTTCTATTATGAATGATCGTTATCCACAAAGAGGGAAACGCAAATTTGCTTGGTTGGAGGCTAAGGTGAGGAATCCTAAGAAATGGACAGCAGAAACGCCATATTTATATACGTTACGGTTGACGCTGAATGATTCTACGGGAAAAATAGTCGAACAGATTTCATCTAAAATCGGTTTTAGAAGTATCGAAATAAAAAATGGATCGTTTTTGGTTAACGGAAAACCGGTGCGATTCAGGGGAGTAAACCGGCATGAGCATGATCCTTATACAGCAAAGGTCATGACAGAGGAACGCATGGTTCAGGATATTGTTTTGATGAAGCAGGCAAATATCAATGCCGTTCGTACGTCGCATTACCCGAATGTTGCCCGCTGGTATGAACTTTGCAACGAATATGGTCTTTACGTGATGGATGAGGCAAATATCGAAACTCACGGCGTGCGAGGAATGTTGGCCAGTGATCCTGAATGGACATCGGCATTCATGGATCGAGCAATTTGTATGGCCATCCGCGATAAGAATCATCCTTCGGTAATTTGCTGGTCGATGGGAAACGAGTCGGGTTACGGATTTAATTTTGCAGCTATATCGGCATGGCTTAAGGATTATGACCCTACCCGCCCCGTTCATTATGAAGGGGCACAGGATAGTATCAGGGATCCTGAAACAGTAGATATCATCAGCAGGTTTTATCCTCGGGTACAAAAAGAATATCTTAATCCCAATATTTCTGAAGAAGAGGATAAAGAAAGACCCGAAAATGCTCGATGGGAGCGATTGCTTGATATTGCGATGAGAACAAATGACGATCGTCCTGTTTTAACCAGCGAATACGCACATTGCATGGGGAATGCACTTGGAAATTTAAAAGAATATTGGGATGAAATTTATAGTCATCCTCGCATGTTGGGCGGTTTTATTTGGGATTGGTCCGATCAAGGGATTTATCTCGAGGCGCCAAACGGGAAAACAAAAGTAGCCTATGGTGGTGATTTTGGCGATGTGCCAAATTCGAAAAATTTTTGTCTCAATGGCATCTTATTTTCCAACAGAGAACTATCGCCTAAATATTGGGAAGTAAAAAAAGTCTACCAGCCCATTTTTATCGAAATGAAAGATGAGGCTGCCTTGAGGTTGAAAATCACCAATTGCCATCATCATATTGATCTGTCATGCTACAAGATGCTTTGGGATATTGTCGTTGAAGGTGAAAAAACAGAAAGTGGCGAAATAGCGGTTCCTTCCATTTTGCCGGGTGAAGCAGCGTATTTGGATATTCGGCCCAAGAAAGTACTTCCTCAAAAAGGCGATATTCGGCTCACAGTGCGTTTTGTCTTAAAAAAAGCTGAGAAATGGGCAAAGGCCGGATTTGAAGTGGCCAATGAACAGTTTTGTCTGAGAAATGGTCTTTTAGATCGAGAAAAAAAGATAAAATCCGACACAAAAAATGATCTTACGACATGGGTCGATGATGAGATTTTATCAATAGAAGGTAAGGATTTTTCTCTCAAATGGAATTTGATGACCGGAAATGCAGTATCGTTAATCTATCATGATAGGGAAATATTTGCCTTTCCGGCAGGTTTGCCTTCGCAATTTTTCTTGCAGGCATTTCGTGCGCCAACCGATAACGATAGGGGATTTGGGAATTGGCTTGCTGATGATTGGGAA
Source organism: Bacteroidales bacterium (assembly GCA_012798745.1). Lineage (GTDB taxonomy): Bacteria > Bacteroidota > Bacteroidia > Bacteroidales > Dysgonomonadaceae > Anaerorudis. The sequence goes on along the minus strand of JAAZMQ010000364.1, from coordinate 4,186 downwards.
AAGCATGGCATGGCTCATCCTGAAAGAACAAAAAAATGGATAGAATGGGGGAGAAATCCTGACGCGTCTGTGTGGATTCGTGTTGTTACGGGAAATAGGTATGCAAAAGGGAGTATCGAAAACAATGCTTGCTATACTGTTTTTGGTGACGGCAGCATTGATGCCGATTTTGAATTTGTCCCTGAAGGTGAATTACCCGAATTGCCACGGTTGGGCATTGCTATAATATTGGACAAATGGTTGGAATATTTTTCGTGGTATGGACGAGGTCCTCACGAGAATTATCCCGATAGAAAAACTTCAGCTTCTATCGGCTTGTGGAATTCTACTGTTTCTGAACAGTTGGTAAATTATCCTTTTCCTCAAGAAAGTGGAAACAAGGAAGAGGTTCAGGTACTTACGCTTACCGATCGTAATGGGAAAGGTATTCGTATAGAAGCCCTCGATAAACCTTTTTGCGTTTCGGCGTTGCACTATACGGCGACCGATTTGGCAACAACCTCTCATAATTGCGATCTCGAACCTCGTTCGGAAACGATTCTATCGATAGATGTCCAACAATTGGGATTGGGAAATAGCAGTTGTGGTCCGGGCGTTTTGAAATGCTACTCTATAGAAAAGAAAAAGCATACGCTGCATTTCAGAATGTCACCCGTTACCCGTCCTTTGTTGCCCGGTATGTTATAGTTCGATCTGTAGTAGCAGGGGGGGATCGGGTACAAATTTGTGCGTGGAGCGTCTTTATAAGTTACGAAAGGAGCAATGATGAAACAAGAAAAAATGAGATATAAAAGCTTATGCATGCTTTTGGCTGCTGTTATTTTTGGTGCGAAAGCACAACAAGAGGCAACACCTACGACCATTACCCATTATCTTTCGGGTAAAGGTGCTGAAGATGCTGTATATTGGGATTTTTATTGTACTGAAGGACTGAATGCCGGTAAATGGACAAAAATTAAAGTACCGTCTTGCTGGGAAACACAAGGATTCGGACAATTTCAGTATGGTATTGAATTTTACGGAAAGCCTTTTCCGGAAGGCATAGCCAAAGAAGAGGGAAGATATAAATATGAATTTGATGTGCCTCAGGTATGGAGAAATCATGCTGTTCATCTGGTATTTGAAGGATCCATGACAGATACCGAGGTTAAGGTGAACGGCTTGAAAGCGGGTGAAAAACATCAGGGAGGATTTTATCGGTTTTCTTACGATGTTACGGATCTTTTGAAATTTGGGAAGAAGAATCTGTTGGAAGTTACGGTGAAAAAAGAATCAGAGAATGCAAGTGTCAATTTGGCTGAACGTCGGGCAGATTATTGGAACTTTGGCGGAATTTTCCGTCCGGTGTTTCTTGAAATTAAACCGGTAATTCATATCGACAGGGTTGCTATTGATGCCAAGGCCGATGGTTCGTTTTATACTATTTGTTATTTAGGCAATGCTGCTTCAGAAAATTTAAGTGTAAAGACAGAAATTTTTGATCGAAAAGATAATAAAGTGGCAGAGGGTGCCCTTCCCATAAAAAAAGGAAGCGATTGGGCGATAATTTCACTGAATGTAGATCAGGTCGATTTATGGACGGCTGAGACACCAAACCTGTATTCTGCCCGATTTACCTTAAGAGATGAAAATGGTAAACCGCTCCATCAAATCATCGAAAAATTCGGATTCAGGACAGTAGAAGTCAAGGAAAGCGATGGTCTTTACATTAACGGTGTTAGGGTAAATATCAGAGGAGTAAATCGACATAGTTTCCGTCCGGAAACCGGGAGGACCTTGGATCGTAACAAAAATTATGAGGATGTTCGTTTGATTAAGGAGATGAACATGAACGCCGTCCGTTTGTCGCATTATCCTCCCGATCCCGATTTTTTGGAAGCCTGTGATGAGTTGGGGCTCTATGTAATGAATGAATTGGGAGGATGGCATGGGAAATACGATACGCCCACAGGGAAAAAACTGGTGAAAGAAATGGTTACGCGCGATGTGAATCATCCTTCGATTATCTGGTGGAGTAATGGAAACGAAAAGGGATGGAATACTGCTCTTGACGTTGAATTTTATCGGTGGGATTTGCAAAAACGTCCTGTTCTTCATCCACAGGGAAATTTCGGAGGGTTTGAAACCATGCACTACCGTTCTTACGGAGAAACCCAGGAATATATGCGCTTTCCGCAAATTTTTATGCCTACCGAATTTCTTCACGGATTATATGACGGTGGTTTGGGTGCCGGTTTGTATGACTATTGGGAAATCATGCGTACGCACCCTCGTTGCGCCGGTGGTTTTTTATGGGTTTTTGCTGACGAAGGCGTAAAAAGGGTTGATTTGGATGGGCATATCGATACGCGCGGCAATTATGGGGCCGATGGCATAGTGGGGCCTCATCACGAAAGAGAGGGGAGTTTTTACGCCATAAAAGAAATATGGTCGCCCGTGCAGATCATGAACGATAAAATCGATCGGGATTTTGATGGTAATTTTATCGTTGAAAACCGCTATGATTTTCTTTCGCTCAATACTTGTTTTTTTACGTGGGAACAGGTTTCGTTTCCTTCTTCATTAAGTTTGGATGGGAAGAAAAAGATACTGAAAAAAGGAGAAGTAAAAGGAAGCAACATCGCTCCGCATAAAAAAGGCATCTTGCATATCGATATGCCTGCTTTTTCGGATGATGTGAACGGTTTATTTCTGACGGCAAAAGATGTTTATGGACATGAGTTGTGGCGCTGGAGTTGGAAAATCGATGAAAAAAATGTTTATAAGAAAAACAACGATGAAAAGAAAGCTGCAGTGAAAAAAAACGCACCCACTTATGAAGAAGATGCCGATCACATAAAAGTGAAGGTAGGTAATAAAAGTTATGTTTATGACAAAAAAGACGGCTTCCTGAAGCATGTGACGGTAAATGACCGGAAAATATCTTTTGGAAATGGACCTCGATTTGTTGCAGCCCGGAGAGCGGATAGGTCGTTGGATCAGTTTTTTAACCATGATGATCCCGATGCCAAGAAGCTGGATAGAACCTATAAGGATTTTGTCGATTTGGCCGTTGTGGACAGCATATTTATTCGAGAAGACGAAAATCGGTTAACGGTGAACATTGTTTACAAATTGGGCAACATGCAGAGATCGACATGGACGGTACATTCGGATGGCTTACTGGAATTGACATATGTTTATCGTTTTGATGCGGTGGTTGATTTGATGGGTATCCGATTCGATTACCCTGAAGACAAGGTGATCGGAAAGCGTTGGCTGGGTGATGGTCCCTATAGGGTTTGGCAGAACAGGATTCATGGTGTAACCTATGATGTTTGGGAAAACGAATATAATGATCCGGTGCCGGCTGAATCGTTCGATTACCCCGAATTTAAAGGATATTTTTCCAATTGTTCCTGGATGGAAATCATCACTCAAGAGGGAACGATATCGATAGTTAACGAAACACCGGATGCTTATATTGGCATTTATCAACCTCGCGATGGGAGAGATGCGCTTTTATACACTTTGCCTGAAACCGGAATTTCCGTGATGGATGTGATACCGCCGGTTAGAAATAAAGTCAATGCAACTGACTTGATAGGGCCTTCTTCCCAACCTAAATGGGTGAGAGGTGAAAAGGGGGGAAAACTTGTTTTTTGTTTCCAATAAATAAGGGTATGAAAGAATATAGGATTGAAATAGTAGTGATATTGATGTTGTTTTCTGTTTTCGCAGGTAGTGCTATGGCTCAGAAAACTTCATTAGAGGAGCAATTTCGCAATCCTGTTTCTGAAGAAGCTTCTCCTTGGTCTTTTTGGTATTGGATGTATGGTGCTGTTTCGAAAAAAGCTATCACGGCCGATTTGGAAGCCATGAAGGAAATTGGTTTGGGTGGAACTTATTTGATGCCTATTCGAAGTCCGTCCGACAACACTTCTTTCGTTTATTCGCCTGCCTATGAACAATTGACACCTGAATGGTGGGAGTTGGTTCGATTTTCTATGGAAGAAGCCGATCGATTGAAACTCAAATTGGGAATGCACATTTGCGATGGTTTTGCCTTAGCAGGTGGGCCATGGATTACACCCGAAAAATCGATGCAGAAAGTGGTGTGGAGTGATACTGTTATTTCGGGAGGGGAGATAAAATGCCTACGCCTCCCCCGTCCGAAAACTTTCGAGAATTTTTATCGTGAAATCGC
>JAAZMQ010000002.1 GCA_012798745.1 Bacteroidales bacterium | reverse complement strand
CCGTCTTTATTGTTCCTAACACAGTGAAGGTAGGAACATATGGACGAGTGATACATGAAATGACTGAGATGCAGATGGCGAATATGGGACAATATGCGCATGGGAATCAACCGATTCAGCATATGATTTATTTGTATAATTATGCAGGAGCACCCTGGAAAGCACAACAGAAAGTGAGGGAAGTAATGAGAAAGTTGTATAATTCTACCGAAAACGGTTATCCCGGAGACGAAGATCAGGGACAAACTTCTTCATGGTATGTGTTGAGTGCGTTGGGTATCTATAGTGTATGTCCGGGAACCGATCAGTACGTGATAGGAAGTCCTGTTTTTAAAAAAGCAACGATTACGCTAGAAAACGGGAAACAATTTGTTATTGCAGCAAATAACAATAATCGAGATAACGTGTATATTCAATCCGCAAAACTAAACGGACACGATTATACCAAGAACTATATACGCTATCAGGATATTGTTGATGGCGGAATTTTGCAGTTTGAAATGGGCAATCAACCTAACAAAAACAGGGGCGTATCTCCCGATGATGTCCCTTATTCGGTATCGCTATATCATTCATGCGATGAATATCATTAAGTTAAAATATTATTCTGCAGGAGTTTTTTTCGCTGTTCCTTCTTTTTTAATTTCGAAAAACGATGCGAAGGAATTAGTCTCCTTCCCGTTTTTAAAACGGGTAAACGCAATGGGCACAGAGAAATTTGTTTTGAACATTTTAACGAAAAAGCAATGATTGATAAGTCCGGATGGAAAATCGTAATGTTGGCTGATAGTAAGAAATGGGAATTATATTTTGAATGTCGATAGAAGTGAGCTTAATAATTTAGCGGATCAATATCCTGATAAAGTAAAAGAAATGGAAAACGATATCAGGATTGGGAAAAACGTTGTATGGTTGTTCCAAGACCTTAGATGTAGAAAACAACAATTCGACTTGATAACAAAATTCAAAGTTAATTTATTATCTAAAATGTTTTTATCGCATTATTTTTTTAATTATTTTCGTCTGAAAATCATTAATTAGTCGTTTTAAATGTTTGTTTATAAGTACAGGTATTTTTCCCTTATTTTATTAGTTCTTTTAATTGTTGCCGGTATTTCTAACGCAGCTTCTTATCAATTTAAACATTACGATATTAATAACGGATTATCCCAAAATACAGTGCGATCGATTTTTCAGGATGATCAGGGTTTTATGTGGTTTGGCACAAAGGATGGATTAAATCGTTTTGACGGGACTTCTTTTAAAATCTTTAAATTTTCGCCTGACACTAATTTGAGGGATAATGTTTTCCTCCGCATTCTTCAGGATAAACATCACAATATTTGGGTTTCTACCGAAGATGGTGTTTATGTTTATGATACCTATATGGAAAAGTTTCATCGTTTCGATCGTGTTACTTCGAAAAATGAAAAGGTTGAAGGTGTTGTTAGCGATATGATTACTGACGAGGATGGGGATATCTGGATGGCCGTGGAAGAAAAAGGTGTTTTTCATTATGATATTTCTAAAGATGAACTAATTTTCTATTCGATTCCTTTAGTAGTTGATGGGATGAAGATGATGGCTCTCTGTCAGGATGATAACAATATGATTTGGGTATGCCCCTATTCTCGTCCATTTCTCCTTATTGACAAAAGAACAAGAAAAGTTTCCGAATTTAATTTGAATGATGATGATCATTTTTTATATGCAATAGGTGAGGTTTCGGATGTATTGGCTGATCAATATAATCAGTTGCTTGTGGCAACCTCGCAAAAAGGATTGATAAGTATCAATATCATCAATAAAACTCATCGTGTTTTGTTGGATAAAGATCCGAATGGTGATCCGCTCTTCGTAAGATGCCTCGAACGAATTGATAATAATACGCTGTGGGTTGGAACAGAATCGGGCGTCTATGTTTATGATACGGATACCGAAATAGCAATCAATTTGCGTAGCAATCTGATACCGACTTCGTTGTCGGATAACGCCATTTATTCTATTTATAAAGATAATAATGGAGGGATATGGGTAGGTTCATATTTTGGGGGGGTTAATTATTATCCCAATCGCAACACTTATTTTGAGATTTATTATCCTATTGAAAATGAAAATTCTATTAGCGGACAACGGGTGAGGGAGTTCTGTGAAGCCCCTGATGGAAAACTATGGATTGGAACAGAAGATAAGGGGTTGAATCTATTCGATCCGGTAAGCTGTACGTTTCTGTCGTTGCCAAAACCTTTGAGATCGTTATATACAAATATTCATGCATTGTATGAAGATAGGGATAAATTGTGGATAAGTACTTTTTCGAAGGGATTGAACAAGTACGATGTGAAGACAGGGAAATTGGAAACTTATACACATTCGGACGATCCGAAATCAATTAGTCAGAACAGTACGTTTGCCCTATGCAAAGATCGACAAAATGTGTTGTGGATTGGTACGTTAGCAGGAGTGAATATCTACAATTATGATGATGAAAGTTTCACAAAAGTAGATGAACTTAAAGGGATTTCCATTCAGGATATTTTTGAGGATACAGAAGGCAAGATTTGGATATCTACCTTTGTTAACGGACTTTATCAATTTAATCCAAGCATAAAAAAATGGAAGGTTTTTTTACATGATGCCACTGATCCTTATAGTTTGCCTTATAATAAGGTAACAAGCGTATTTGAAGATAGCAAAAAAAGATTATGGGTTACTACACAAGGAGGTGGGTTTGGTCTTTTTGATAGGAAAAGCGAAACTTTTTTCACATACAACAGTTCAAATGGTTTGCCTAATGATGTGGTTTATCAAATAAAGGAAGATAATTTTGGTAATTTGTGGTTATCTACCAATGCAGGACTTGTTTGGTTTAATCCTGAAAAAAAATCGTTTAAAAATTATACAGTGGAAGATGGATTGAAAACCAACCAGTTCAATTATAAATCGAGTTATAAAGCACCCGATGGAACGCTTTATTTTGGATCGATAGATGGTTTTGTGCGATTTAATCCCGCGTATTTTAAAGAAGATAATGTCGTTCCGCCTATTGTATTTACGGATTTTTATCTGAATAATTCGCCTGCAAATGTGTCCGATAAAAATTCTCCGTTAAAGGAAAGCATTTTATATACTCAAAGCATTCAACTTCCCTATAATAAAAATTCTTTTGCTATTAAATATGCCATATTGAGCTATTCCGGATTTTATCCTAAAAATGTGGTTTACAAACTTGAAGGATTTGATAGGGAATGGATATCCACTAATGGTACTCAATCTATTGTTTATTCAAATTTAAATCCAGGTAAATACAGACTGATTATTTCTTTTGACTCCGACTCTTCAAGCGGGATAAATAAGGTAATGAAGACGTTGGATATAATTGTAAATCCACCTTTCTGGAAAACTTGGTGGGCATATCTGTTTTATGTGGTATGTGTTGTTTCAAGTGTATTCCTTATTACATCCTATTTTCATCAGAGGACAAAAAAACTGCAGCAGAATAAAATGCAAATCTTTGAACGTGAAAAAGAAAAGGAATTGTATGAATCAAAGATTGATTTTTTCACCAATGTGGCTCACGAAATCAGAACCCCTTTATCATTGATTAAGGCTCCCCTTGAACAGATTTTAAAAAATGATACGCTTCAAACAGAAGTGAAAGATAATCTGGAAGTAATGAGTAAAAACACCGATAGGTTATTGGATTTGACGAACCAATTACTGGATTTTAGAAAAACGGAAGCTGAACTTTATAAGTTAAACGAAAAAGTGGCCAATGTGTCACACGTGGCAAGAGAAATTCTTGAACGATTCATGCCTTTGGCGAAACAGAAAAATATTGCTTTTACTTTGAAACTGCCTGAAAAAGATATCATAGCAAAAATAGATGTTGAAGCATTTATCAAAGTCATTAGTAATTTGATAAACAATATAAAATACTGCGATAGTTTTGTGAATGTTTCGTTTGATTGTTCAACCGAAGATGAGTCGAATTACTTTCTTAATTTTGTAACCGAAAACGATGGTTCGATAATACCGGATCAATTTAAAAATGAAGTATTTAAACCCTTTACCCGTTTAAATAAAGAAAGGGATAAGATTGTTACAGGAACAGGGATCGGATTGGCTTTAACAAAATCGTTAACTGAATTATTAAAAGGATCAATAACATATCGTGTGGAGAATAATTTGAATGTATTTCAAGTTACTTTCCCGATAGAAGTATTGAACGATAATAAGCTTGTTGAAGATGAGCAGAAAAAAGGAGAGATTCCGGTGAAAACCGAAGAAGAAATGAAAGAGAAATCAAAAAAACGACCTTTGGTTCTTTTGGTTGAAGATGACTTGGGAATGAGAGATTTTCTCGTGAAATGCCTGAATATTCATTATGACATAGAGGTGGCATCGAACGGGGATGAGGCGTTGAGTGTTTTGAAAAATAAAAACATTGATCTTGTTGTTAGCGATATCATGATGCCCAAAATGGATGGTTTCGAGTTGACCAGTCATATAAAATCAAATATTGAATTTAGTCATATTCCTGTGATTCTTCTTACGGCAAAAGTAAATGTTCAGTCAAAAGTTCAGGGTTTTGAAGTTGGTGCCGATGGTTATATCGAAAAACCATTTTCTGTAGAGGTTTTACTTGCCCAAATTGCCAGTCTTCTTCAAAATAGGGAAAAATTTCGTGAAGCATTTTTGAAATGTCCTTTTATAGGTATGAACAATGTGGAGCTTAATAAATCGGATGAGGAGTTTTTGCAGAAATTAGACGAGGTTATCCAGAACAATATTGCAAATCCTGATTTCAATGTCGAAGATTTGGCAGATCAGTTTTTTATGAGCAAAGCTAGCTTTTATCGAAAAATCAAGGGTGTCCTCGATATAACTCCTAACGAATACCTTAGGATAGCACGATTAAAAAAAGCTGCTCAATTGTT
>JAAZMQ010000071.1 GCA_012798745.1 Bacteroidales bacterium | reverse complement strand
TTTTTTTTCTTTGTTTTTATAATTAATTATTTTTATTAGTTAAAAATTCAGTATCGCTCTATCTTCATTATTTCTTCTACTTCACGCTTAACCTCCTCAGCAAAGGTAGTTAAATTTTTTAAACCTTTATCGCCTTCGCCTCGTTTTCTAACTGAAACTTCTTCATTTTGTGCTTCTTTCTCCCCCACAATCAATAGATATGGCATACGTTTGAGTTCGTTATCACGAATCTTTCTTCCAATTTTTTCATTTCGATCGTCCACTTCGGTACGAATATCATATTTTTTTAGTGTTTTTGCAACATTATAAGCATAATCGTTAAATTTTTCGCTAATAGGCAATACCACGACCTGCGTAGGAGACAACCACAAAGGAAATTTTCCGGCAGTATGCTCAATAAGCACAGCCACAAAACGTTCCATCGACCCAAACGGTGCACGATGTATCATTACCGGCCGGTGCCTTTGATTGTCTGCACCAACGTATTCCAAATTGAAACGTTCCGGCAAGTTATAATCTACCTGAATGGTACCCAACTGCCAACGACGGCCCAACGCATCTTTTACCATAAAATCGAGTTTCGGCCCATAAAAAGCCGCTTCTCCAAGTTCAATCCTTGCTTTAAGCCCTTTCTCCTCACAAGCTTCTATAATGGCACGTTCGGCCTTTTCCCAATTTTCGTCGCTCCCGATATATTTCTCTTTATCTACCGGATCACGAAGTGAAATCTGTGCTTCAAAATCATTGAAATCCAATGCGTTAAAAATAATGAAAATAATATCCATTACCTTCAAAAATTCATCTTTAACCTGATCGGGCGTACAAAAAATATGGGCATCATCTTGTGTAAAACCACGCACACGCGTCAACCCATGCAATTCACCACTTTGTTCGTACCGATAAACTGTACCAAATTCGGCCAGACGCAAGGGTAAGTCTTTATAAGAACGAAGCGATGTTTTGTAAATTTCGCAATGATGGGGGCAATTCATGGGTTTCAACATAAACTCCTCACCCGCCTGTGGGGTTTTTATGGGTTGAAACGAATCTTTCCCGTATTTTTCGTAATGGCCCGAAATCTCATACAATTGTTTTGAAGCAATATGCGGTGTTATCACTTGCTCATAATCGAAATGACGTTGTATTTTCTTTAGAAAATCTTCCAGGCACAAACGCAATTGCGTGCCTTTGGGTAACCATAAGGGAAGTCCGGCACCTACATTTTGCGAAAAAGCAAAAAGCTCCAATTCTTTCCCAATTTTCCGGTGATCTCGTTTTTTTGCCTCTTCTACCATTACCAGATATTCATCCAGCATTTTCTTCTTAGGAAAAGATATACCATACAAACGCGTTAATTGGCGGCGATGCTCATCGCCACGCCAATATGCACCGGCAACATTTAGCAGTTTCACCGCTTTAATGTACGAGGTATTGGGCAAATGGGGACCACGACACAAATCAGTAAAATTGCCCTGTGTATAAATTGTTATTGTACCATCCTGCAGTTCGTTGATGAGTTCAACTTTATATTCTTCGTTTCTCTTGGAAAACATTTCCAATGCCTCCTCTTTCGAAACGATCTGACGTTTAATTTCTTCTTTTTTGGCAGCTAGCTCCATCATTTTCTTTTCGATGGCAGGAAAATCCGATTCCTTAATTACCACACCTTCTCCGGGATCCACATCATAGTAAAAACCGTTCTCAATGGCAGGTCCAATGCCAAATTTAATTCCCGGATAAAGTTCCTGCAAAGCTTCAGCCATGAGGTGAGCCGAAGAATGCCAGTAAGCATGTTTGCCTTCTTCGTCCTCCCATTTCAACAACTTTAACGTTGCATCCTCGGTAATGGGACGTGTTAAATCCCACGTTTCGTCATTTACACTTGCGACAAGCACTTCCTCAGCCAAACGTCGACTAATGCTTTTCGCTATTTCTAATGCTGTTATTCCTTCTTCGTACTCCCGAACCGAACCATCGGGAAAAGTAATCTTTATCATATATTTCTCTTTCCTTGATAATTGAAAACAGGACGACTCTCACTTGGAAACATCATCCGGATCAATTTAGCTGTTTCGTTGTCCAACTCTTTTCTTTTTGAAGTGCAAATGTAATGATTTTGTGAATTATAGAATAGCGTTTTCGAAATAAAATTAAAAAAAGATATTTAAGAAGTATACTTTTAGAAGTATTGCTATTTTTTGGAGATCCGGCACTCTGATTCTGCGAGATAAGATTTCACTTGCCGGAACTTTTTTGAGTTTATTCAACAAACTCCGATAATAATGATAGGCTAATGATACCGCCAATTTCGATTTTCCGGGTAATTTTTTTATCCCTTTTTTTGCATATTCAAAATCTTTCTCGATTGAATCGATAATAGTTCGCTTATTCTTCTCATCAAGAGTTGAACTATGAATTTCGGGAAAATATATTCTCCCCAATTTATTCATATCTGCATTAATATCCCTCAAAAAATTTACCTTTTGAAATGCAGAACCCAAACTTTTAGCATAGGGCACCAATTCGGAAAATAAATGCTCATCTTCCCTGCAAAAAACTTTAAGACACATCAACCCCACTACCTCGGCTGAACCATAAATATATTGCTCTAATTCCCGTTGCGTTTTGTAATTTGTTTTATGCAAATCATACTCCATACTTCTTATAAAAGCATCAATGAACTCTTTTTCTATGCGATACTTTTTTACGGTATCCATGAAAGCAAAAATAACAGGATTCGTGCTTATTTCGTTCGATAAAGCATAGTCTAAATCGCTTTTTAACTTTTCCAATAAATAATTTTTATCGAAATGATCAAAACTATCCACTATCTCATCGGCGAGCCTCACAAAACCATAAATAGCATAAATAGCATTTCTTTCCTCTTTGTCTAAAAGAGATACGGCTAAAGAAAAAGAAGTACTGTAATTTTTGGTAATGAGCTCCGAGATTCGGTAACTGGTTTGTTTGAAAAAATCGATATTCATTATTTAATGGATCTTTTTGAGCTGCAGTTAATTTACACTTTAACTATTTATCTCCCTAATTGTAGTTTTACGTTTACAAATATAATGATAAATTTCACATCAGTAAACCGTTATATTTCTCGGGCGTTTTAATAATACGTAATCCTTCCTGAAATATCTCGTTCTCATCGTTGATGATTTTAAAATAAGCCGATGAATCGTAAATATCGCGCGCAATCAACGCTTTCAACTGGGTAAAAAGTATTTTTTTAGAACGTTCGAATTCCTCTTCATTCCATTTCACTTTCTCCTCTTCGGCCATTCGCTTCATTCTTGTTATCATATCCGCAGGTATGGAATAATTCTTTTTAAATGCATCAACATCGGAATATGCTTTCAGTAGCAACTTGCGATGATTGTCTACTTCTGTAATAACTATACGGTTCACAATTCCTTTCGCAATCAAATCTCTATGCAAATTGGTAAGCGATGTGGTATCGATTGGCACAAAATAATCCGGCATAATACCTCCACCACCATAAACCGTCCGTTTGTTCACCAACGTTTTATATTTCAACGAATCAGGAAAATGAATACTATCGGCATACAACAGCTCACCTTTTTGATACCGATAGAAAAAATCCATGTTGTAAGCATCGATATCGCCACCTTTATAAGGCTTTTGAATGCATCTGCCACTGGGAGTGTAGTAACGAGCCACCGTCAAACGAATCATTGTTCCGTCGGGAAGTGGCAACTGTCGCTGCACAAGTCCTTTTCCAAACGTGCGACGCCCAACGATAACTCCCCTATCCCAATCCTGTATAGCACCGGCTAAAATCTCGCTTGCTGAAGCAGAACTCTCATCTACCAATATAACTAGATCTCCCTGTTCGAACTGACCTTTTGAGGTGGCAGTAATGTTGGAACGAGGTTGAGCTCTGCCTTCGGTATAAACAATGAGTTTGCCTTTATCTAAAAATTCGTCTGCGATATCGGTTGCCGTCTGAAGAATTCCACCTCCATTGCCGGTGAGATCTAAAATGAGTTTTTTCATTCCATTTGCTTTCAATTTCTCTTCAGCCTTTCGAAATTCATCCACTGATGTTGCTGCAAAGCGGCTCAAACGAATATATCCTATTTCAGCATCCGCCATATATGAAGCATCGACGCTGTAAATGGGTATCTTGTCTCGCACAATGTGAAACTCCAGCAACTCGGGCACTCCTCTCCGTAACACCTTTACAGTTACGGTAGTACCCTTTGGTCCTCGAAGCTTTTTCATTACTTCCTCACTGCTCATCTTCACTCCTGCAATCAGCGTGTCGTTCACATAAATAATCTTATCTCCGGGCATAATACCCACTTTTTGCGCAGGACCTCCCGAAATAACCTCAATAACATACAACGTATCGGTAACCATATTAAAGGAAATCCCTATCCCTTCGAAATCGCCTTGCAGCGGCTCATTCATTGCCCGCACTTCATCTTTGTTTAAATAAGACGAATGTGGATCCAACTCACGCAACATGGCACGAATTGCCGTTTCTGTTAATTTTTCCGAATCAACGTCGTCCACATATAAATTATTAATCAACTGAAGTGTTCGAACCAATTTAAGTCCCAAAGGATCGGGCATAAACTGGGCGAAAGCACTCGAAAAAAAGAAAAAAATACTGATTACAAGAAAAATCGATCTCTTATACATAAATATAAATTCTAATTAACTAGCAAGAAAATTTACCACTTCATCCCTTCAGGTATAAACTCGCTTATATCGTGTCCATAGCGCAATAGCTCACGAACGAGCGTTGAACTGATATGGGTAAGTTGCGGTTCAGTGAACAATACAAAAGTTTCTATCCCTGCAATGGTGCGATTTAAGTCAGCAACGGCTTTTTCATATTCAAAATCGTTCACCGACCGAATGCCTCTCAGGATATATTTTGCGCCCACTTGCCGAGCAAAATCAACAGTCAATCCTTCGTAACGTTCTACCCGTATACGAGGCTCGTCTTTATAAAAATCACGAATTGTCTTTAATCTTTTTTCAAGGGGAAAAAAGTTTTTTTTCGCTTCATTTACACCGATAGCGATTACCACTTCGTCCATCAGCATGAGTCCCCGCTTCACCAACGATTCATGACCGATAGTAAACGGATCAAACGTTCCCGGAAAAAGTGCGATGCGCTTTCGAGGAAACGATAAATCCGAAAGAGAAGAGTGTTGTCTCATTATTTTTTTGTTGGAAATCCTATTTTATTCAGGAGCCAATAATCAGCCATCAAAGCCTCGTCCTAGATCAGTCCTCAACCTCGACTGTCAGATTATCGATAATAAAATTCTGACGTTCGGGGGTATTTTTCCCCATATAAAATTCAAGAAGCTCTTTCAAAAGATCCTCCTTACGCATGGTAACCCTCTCAAGACGCATGTCTTTTCCGATAAAATGGCGAAACTCATCGGGAGATATTTCTCCTAAACCCTTAAATCGGGTGATTTCGGGATTTGGCCCTAACTCTTGTATGGCTGCCAAGCGTTCCTCGTCAGTATAACAATATATTGTTTTCTTTTTATTTCGTACCCTAAAAAGTGGCGTTTGTAAGATATACACGTGATTTTTCTTGACCAGATCGGGAAAGAATTGCAGAAAGAAAGTCAACAGCAGCAAGCGGATATGCATGCCATCGGTATCGGCATCGGTAGCTATGATCACTTTGTTATATCGAAGCCCATCCATGCCGTCTTCGATATTCAAAGCGGCTTGAAGCAGATTGAATTCTTCGTTTTCGTACACAATCTTTTTGGTCAACCCAAAACAATTCAATGGTTTCCCGCGAAGACTGAACACTGCTTGCACGTTAGGGTCACGACTTTTTGTGATGGATCCACTAGCCGAATCGCCCTCGGTAATGAAAATACAGGTCTCATCGCGCCGATCTCCTTTCGGATCATTATAATGAATGCGGCAGTCGCGCAATTTTTTATTGTGAAGGCTGGCTTTCTTTGCCCGCTCGCGCGCCAATTTGGTTACACCTGCAATAGCTTTACGTTCTTTTTCGGATTCGAGAATTTTTTTCTGAATAATATCGGCAGTTTCCAGGTTTTTATGAAGATAATTATCGAGCTCCTTCTTTAGAAAATCGCCAATGTATTTACTGATGGAAACCCCGTTGGGCGACATATCTTTCGATCCGAGTTTGGTTTTTGTTTGCGATTCAAATACCGGTTCTTCCACTTTGATACTGATGGCCGCCACCATACCGTTACGAATATCGGCATACTCGAAATTACGGTTAAAATATTCTTTTATCGTTCGAGCCGAAGCCTCACGAAAAGCCGAAAGATGCGTCCCTCCCTGCGTGGTATGTTGACCATTTACAAACGAATAATGCTCCTCACCATATTGATTGGTATGAGTAATAGCCACCTCGATATCGTCTCCTTGCAAATGGATGATAGGATAAAGTATTTCAGAAGTAAGATTTTCATTGAGCAAGTCTTCCAACCCGTTTTTTGAATAGAATTTGCGTCCGTTAAAATTAATTATCAAACCGGTATTTAAAAAAACATAGTTTTTCAACAAAGGCTCTATATGTTCTTCGCGATAATGGTAATCGCCGAAAATTTCTTTGTCCGGAGTAAATTCCACCCAGGTACCATTGGCTTCCGAAGAGGATATAATATCGCTTTCATCTACTACGATTCCACGCTTATAGAGCACATTTTTCGCCTGCTTGTCGCGATAACTTTCTATGAAAAAACGAGAAGAAAGTGCATTCACAGCCTTAATCCCCACTCCATTTAATCCAACGGATTTCTTAAAAGCTTTAGAATCGTATTTCGCTCCCGTATTCATACGAGAGGAAACATCTTTTACTTTCCCAAGAGGGATGCCCCGACCATAATCACGAACACTTACGATTGTTCCTTCAACTTTTACCTCAATAGTTTTCCCAAACCCCATCATATATTCGTCGATAGAATTATCGAGCACCTCTTTCAACAAAACATAAATGCCATCGTCGGGCGATGATCCATCACCCAATTTCCCAATATACATTCCCGGCCGACGACGAATATGCTCCCGCCATTCGAGGGTAATAATATGTTCTTCTTGATAATTCTCTGTCGTCGGTTGTAATATATTATCTGTTTCTGTCATATCTCAACTCACCCCTATCGGCAAACAGCCAACAGTTTTTTTCTACTAATCTTGAATTCATTTTCAGTTGTCAACCATCATCACAAAGCTAACAGCCGAAGATTTACAACTGTTTAATATAAGCTCTTCGGGTTTTATGATGTTTAGCATTTAAATCGGACCATAACGAGCGCACCCTTGTATTCTCTTCCAATTCGGGATTGCTTTCAGCAACTTCCATTCCCAATCGCCTGGCTGCAGGTATAAATTCGTTGAACAGCAACGCATTCACGCCCTTACCCTGATATTCAGGGTCTACGGCAACCAACAGCAAGTCAAGCACTTTATTATCTTTCCCTTTTAGCGCTTTATATAAATGATACCAGCCGGTTGGCAAAAATTTTCCTTTCGCTTTTTGTAATGCTTTAGCCATGCTGGGCAACCCGATGCCTACTCCCACCAGCTTATGATCTTCCTGACGGAGCACTAACGTAAGAAATTCCAGACGCACCATTGGAATATACATATCCACATAATAATCGATTTGTCTGTCGGTAAGAGGCACAAAACCATAAAGATCTTTATAAGCTCTGTTAACCAACAAAAATATATCACGTGCATAAGGAAGCACATCCTTTTTGTTCCTCAAATGTTTCACCATCAGACCAAAACGTTTTTTCACCACGTCTGCCATACGAGCATACCTTTCAGGAACTTCCTCTGGAATAGGAATCAAATATTCAAACCAATCCTGATCTTTTACGTAACCCATCCGTTCCATATGGTCCTTGTAATACGGATAGTTATATATGGTTTCCATCGTACCTATCTGATCAAAACCTTCAATCAACATCCCTTCATGGTCAAGATCGGTAAATCCCAGCGGACCATGTATTTTTTCCATTCCTCTCGAGCGCGCCCATTCTTCAGCAACGCCAAAGAGTGTATCCACCACTTCTTCGTCATCAATAAAATCAACAAAACTGAAACGGGCATTTCGTTCATCCCATATCTCATTCGATTTATAATTGATCATCACGGCAATACGGCCGACAATTGCACCATCACGATAGGCTAAAAAATAGGCTGCGTCGCAATGATCGAAAGCCGGATTTTTTTCGCGGTTCAACGTAGCCATTTCGTCGTAAATTAATGGCGGAACAAAATATTCGTTCCCTTCGTATAAATCGATGCCGAACTGAACAAATTTTCTGAGAGTTTCTTTCGTGGTTACTTTTCTTATTTCTACTGACATGTCCGTAAGGATATTGAGCGTTATTCTTAGAAGATGAATGCACAAAGATAATGATTTTTTTATTTCCTTACATATTCAAATATTATTATAACTTTGTGCACCCGAGTTTTAAAAATCACATCAATGAAAGGAATTGTATTGGCAGGGGGTTCAGGAACCCGACTCTATCCCATAACACGGGGAGTATCTAAGCAATTGATCCCCATTTACGACAAACCTATGGTATATTATCCGATATCGGCACTGATGCTTGCCGGAATCAGAGATATTCTCATTATTTCCACACCTGTGGATTTGCCTGCTTTTAAACGACTGTTAGGAGACGGATCGACCTATGGCGTACATTTTACTTACGCCGAACAACCCCGTCCCGAAGGTTTGGCTCAGGCTTTTATTATCGGTGAAAAGTTTATCGGAGAGGATGAAGTCTGCCTGATACTTGGCGATAACATTTTTTACGGACACGGCTTCCCCGAGATGATAAAACGTGCTGTAACCGATGCAGAAAAAAATCAATTGGCCACCATTTTCGGTTATTACGTCAATGACCCCGAACGATACGGAGTGGTAGAATTCGACGAAAACAGTAATGTGTTGAGCATAGAAGAAAAACCCGAAAAACCCAAATCGAATTATGCAGTGGTGGGATTATACTTTTATCCCAACAGTGTAGTAGAAATAGCAAAACAAATCAAACCCTCAGCGCGAGGAGAACTCGAAATTACTACGGTAAATCAGGAATACCTAAAAAGGAATCAATTGCATGTTCAGCTCTTCGGGCGAGGATTTGCTTGGCTCGACACAGGAACGCACGATTCGCTTTCTGAAGCTTCTACTTTCATCGAAGTAATCGAAAAGCGACAAGGATTAAAAATTGCCTGCCTTGAAGAAATTGCCTGGCGAAACGGATGGATTGACGACAAAAAACTCAGAGAACAAGGCGAAAGCATGAAAAAGAATCCTTATGGGCAATATCTGCTTAAATTACTAAAATAAATGTAAACCAATCAGAATAGGATTAACTCCATAAACAACATAAACAAATGGATGGGAAAAAAGAAAATCAAGTAATTTAATGTCAAAATACCAAAAAGATGAAAATTATCGATACTGAAATCGACGAAATAAAAATCATTGAACCACGCATCTTTTATGATGAAAGAGGATATTTTTTCGAATCGTTCGTTGAACAATGGTTTACGGCAAACGTATGCAACACACGTTTTGTACAAGACAACGAATCCCAATCGACCTACGGTGTGTTACGTGGATTGCATTTTCAAAAACCACCCTATGCACAGGCAAAACTAGTAAGAGTGGTAATAGGCAAAGTGCTCGACATTGTGGTAGATATCCGAAAAGAATCACACACGTTTGGAAAATATGTTGCTGTTGAGCTCAATGACAAAGACAAACGCCAACTTTTTATCCCAAAAGGATTTGCCCATGGCTATATTACGTTGAGCGAGAAAGCTATCTTTCAGTACAAATGCGACAATTACTATGCTCCCCAATCCGAAGGAGGCATTTTATGGAATGACCCGGAATTAGGTATCGACTGGCGGATTTCGGAAAAAGATATTATTCTTTCGGAAAAAGACAAAAAACATCCTCTTTTGCACGAAATTTAAAACACCAAATTACAGAGATAAAGTAAATATTGATGAAACCAAAAAATTAATTCTCTAGGAATCCCTAGATTAATTGGAAGGTTTTTAAATCAGAATTTAGGTGGTTTTTAAAGAAAATATGCATCTTCTCACTAATTAATTTTGTTATTCCAATTAAAACAAATAAATTTATATTTAAACCGTATAAAAATTAAAAACAGTATGGAAAGTATAAAAGGAACCCAAACGGAAAAAAATCTTCTGATGACTTTTGCAGGTGAATCACAGGCAAGGATGCGCTATACTTATTTTTCGAGAGTAGCCGATAGAGAAGGATACAAACAAATCGCCGCTATTTTTATGGAAACAGCAGAACAAGAAAAGGAACATGCCAAAAGAATGTTCAATTATCTTGAAGGCGGAATGGTGGAAATAACAGGGACATATCCAGCGGGCGTAATCGGAAACACTGCTGAAAATTTGGAAGCCGCAGCTGCCGGTGAACACGAAGAATGGGCTGTGCTTTATCCACATTGTGCTGATATAGCAGAAGAAGAGGGATTTAAAGAAATTGCCGTCATGTATCGCATGATTGCGAAAGCTGAAAGTGCTCACGAAGAGCGATACCGAAAATTGCTTGAACGTGTGAAAAGCGGCACTGTATTCTCCCGCAAGGAAGAAATTGAATGGCAATGTCGCAACTGCGGTTACGTGTTTATAGGTAAAACCGCTCCCAAAACCTGTCCCTCATGTTTGCATTCACAGGCCTATTTTGAACCAATGTATAAGAATTATTAGTATTTTTACATCAAAACTCATCAAAAACGCATCACTATTAGTCTAGGAGATGCGTTTTTTGTTCGGGTGAGTAATCCTGTTATTTTTACAAAAAATTGGAAACCGGATGAAATACAATGATCTTTTTGCTCGGACGGAATTATTAGTGGGGAAAGAAGCTATGAATGCAATTGCTTCTAAACGGGTGATTCTTTTCGGCGTTGGGGGAGTAGGAAGTTGGTGTGCCGAAGGATTAATTCGAAGCGGCGTTAGGTACCTAACTATTGTTGACCCCGACAAGGTAGTCCTTTCGAATATCAATCGACAATTGCCTGCAACTATGCAAACTGTCGGTCAACTCAAAGTGGAAGTAATGAAAAATCGTCTGCTCGAAATCAATCCTTTTGCCGAAATAAATGCCGTTCCTCAGATGTACAACGAAGAAACGTCAGAATCTTTTCATTTGGAAACGTATGATTATATTATTGATGCCATAGATATGCTTCAACAAAAAGCACACTTGATGGTAAAGGCATCCAACACACCTGCCACAATCTTTTCCTCGATGGGGGCAGCACTAAAAATCGATCCACTACGAATCCGTGTAGCCGAATTTCAAAAAGTAAAAGGTTGCAAACTTGCATCGGCACTTCGTCGATACCTTCGCGAAAAAGAGAAACCGGTAAAGCCCATTTTATGTGTTTATAGTGAAGAATACTATCCCAACAAAGGAGCAGAATGGGTCAAAAACAATATTTCCCGAAGGGTACAAACCAACGGAACGGTAGTACATGTAACAGCAGTTTTCGGCTTCACACTAACCAGCTTGGTTATTCAAGATATTATTTCATAAGGTGAGTTGACATTCAATATGTGACAATGAAAAAATATTCATATAATTTATATCTGATCATCATAACATGTATTTTAATCTCTTGCTCCGATTCTCAAAAACAAAAGAATGTAGAAGTAAGGCGGAAGCCCCTTGTTTTAGAAAAACATCTAATTGAAGATACCCTTAGCGATAGTCGTTGTACCTTCGAAGAAGCTGTTGCCGGAAGCAACGCACCACAACATATCATCGACCAACTTAAACTTATTGAGGTAACTTATCTTTCAGTAGACGGAAAGATTCATAAAGGTCAGATTCTTACCAATCAAGAAATAGCCAATGATCTTGTCTATTTATTCGATTTTATGCTTGCTCAACAATTTGTGATAGAAAAAGTTATCCCCATAGTAAAATACAATTGGAACGACAGCTTATCGATGGCCGATAATAATACATACAGTTTTTGCTATCGCAATCCCTCTTATTCGAAACACGCTATTGGCATGGCAATAGATATCAATCCGCGCTTCAATCCATTACGATGGAAATATAAAAACCTACCCAATGAGCCGAAAAACGGCATTCGAGATACAACACTCAACGGAACATTTTATCCCGGTCATCCGGTAGTTAAAGAATTTGCAAACCGGGGATTTCGCTGGGGACATACTTTCAGTAAATATTACGATGATCATCATTTCGAGAAAAGTAAATAACGACCTTATTATCGCGCCCACATTTCTCTGTCAAGATTGCGATAGCTGATGGCTTCTGCCAAATGGGATGTTTTGATATTTTCGCTTTCTTCAAGATCGGCAATGGT
The DNA here is from genome assembly GCA_012798745.1 of Bacteroidales bacterium. GTDB lineage: Bacteria > Bacteroidota > Bacteroidia > Bacteroidales > Dysgonomonadaceae > Anaerorudis. Next base: position 900 of record JAAZMQ010000071.1, on the reverse strand, counting down.
ACGCGAAACTTTGAGAATTCGGTCATATGCACGAGCAGACAAACCAAGTTTTTCCATCGCAGTTTTCAGCAGTCTGCGCCCTGCTTCGTCAACCAATACAAATTCATGCAGCTGTTTCGAAGTCATTCGGGCATTGCAATAAATACCTTCGGCATTTTTAAATCTTTTCTCCTGAATTTTTCGTGCCTTTATCACGCGTTTTCGGATTTTGGAACTTCGTTCAGCAGGTGTTTTGTCGGATATTTTCTCAAAAGGTACAGGTACAATCTCAATTTGAATATCGATACGGTCAAGCAATGGCCCCGATATTTTATTCAAATATTTCTGTACAGCTCCCGGTGGACAAACACATTCTTTGTCGGGATGATTATAATACCCGCACGGACAAGGATTCATTGCGGCTACTAACATAAAACCGGCAGGATATTCAATCGAAAATTTTGCTCTAGAAATAGTGATAACGCGGTCTTCTAACGGTTGTCGCAATACTTCCAGTACACTTCGGTTAAATTCGGGCAGCTCGTCGAGAAACAGCACCCCGTTGTGAGCCAGACTGATTTCCCCGGGTTGGGGAAACGCTCCTCCTCCCACCATTGCCACATCGCTAATCGTATGATGTGGCGAACGAAATGGACGACAGGACATGAGCGAAACATCTCTTCCCATTTTGCCTGCCACACTGTGAATTTTGGTCGTCTCCAACGCCTCTTGTATGGAAAAAGGCGGAAGAATGGAAGGTAGACGCTTTGCCATCATCGACTTCCCGGAACCGGGAGGGCCTACCATAATAATATTGTGCCCACCTGCTGCCGCCACTTCTAAGGCGCGTTTTACATTCTCTTGCCCTTTCACATCGGAAAAATCGAATTCAAAATCCGATTGATTATTCATGAATTCCTG
>JAAZMQ010000070.1 GCA_012798745.1 Bacteroidales bacterium | reverse complement strand
CGGCATACGCGGCAATATCAACTACAACAATGTGCGAAACAGTTTGGAAGGGCAGCAGAATCAGGAATATTTCAATTACAACGCATCTGCCAACACCATTCTCTATCTGCCGTACGATTTCTCCATCGAGACCGATATCTCTTATAACACCAATTCCGGTTATTCCGGAGGATTCGAACAAGAAGAATGGCTGTGGAACGCTTCCCTGCAAAAACAGGTGTTTAAACAAAAAAACGGCACCATTCGCTTCAAAATATACGATATTTTACAACAACGCAGCAACATCAGTCGCAACGTCACGTCCAACTATATTCGCGATACCACCACCAATACCCTTACCTCCTACTTCATGTTCCACTTCGTCTATCGCTTCAACATCTTCAAAGGAGGCACTACACGAGAAGACATGACGCCCGGAAGAGGACCCGGTGGAGGACCCGGCAGGGGACCCGGTGGAGGACCCGGAATGTTTTAAAATAAATCAGCCGCTATCCTTCGCGGATAACACGAATATTCATTTCAGGAAACATGATAAATGAGAAAAATTTAATCAAAAAGAAAGACTCGAAACGTTCAGTAGACAATATTTTCATCCATATTTTAGTATGGGTCATCGTCTTTGGACTCCCGCTGTTTTTTTTCGACAGAAGAAACGTCTTCAGTTGGTCAAATTTTTGGCGATCCACCTCCGCCCTGCTGTGCTTCATGGCTGTCTTCTATGCCAATTACCTCTATCTCATCGATAAGTTTCTTTTTCGAAGGAAAACCAAGGAATTCATTATCATCAATCTCCTGCTCATTATCGGACTGGCATTTCTCATGCACTTTTCGCACGAATTTATCTACAACCTCAACCTTGACGGACGATCCATCCGCCGAAGAAGAAAATCACCACCGCTTCTTCCCTTCATCCTCAGCAACATGTTTTCGCTTGCTCTGGTGGCGGGGCTGAGCGTCGCCATCAAAATGAGTGTTCACTGGGTGCATCTCGACAACGAACGCAAAGAATTGGAAAAAGCAAAAACCGAAGCCGAACTACAGAACCTCAAAAGCCAAGTCAATCCCCATTTTCTACTTAATACACTCAATAATATTTATGCACTCATCGAGTTCAATCCTGCTCAAGCTCAGCAGGCCATACACGATCTGAGCAAACTTTTGCGACACATTTTATACGATAATAATCAAACTTTTGTACCTTTGTCACAAGAGGTAGACTTCATGCGGAATTACATTGACCTGATGCGGATACGGCTTCCTGACAATGTTGAGCTAACCACGCAGTTCGATTTACAACCCGACAGCGACACCCGCATTGCTCCGTTAATATTCATTTCTCTCATCGAGAATGCATTCAAGCACGGTATCAGCGGCAATAAACCTTCGTTTATTCGCATCAGTCTGACAGAGAATCCCAAAGGGATTGTGCAGTTTTCCTGCGAAAACAGCTACTTTCCTAAAACTAAATCCGACAAAAGCGGAAAAGGAATCGGCCTGGCTCAAATGCAAAAACGCTTGGATCTGTTGTATCCCGGACGATACATATGGGATAAACACATTTCGGACAACACTTACTCCTCTGTTCTAATTATTGACACAAAAAAAGGAACCTAAGATGATGCTCAGCTGCTGGATCATTGACGACGAACCCCTTGCACTCGATCTATTGGAATCATACGTGCAAAAAACGCCGTTTTTGAAACTCACGGGCAAATACTCGAGTGCACTCACTGCCATGCACGACCTCGAAAACCAACCCGTCGATCTCATCTTTCTCGATATCCAGATGCCGGAACTGGATGGACTCGAATTTTCGCAATTCATCCATCCCCGCACGCGAATCATTTTCACCACCGCCTTCAGCGAATATGCCGTCGACGGCTACAAAGTAAATGCACTCGATTATTTATTGAAACCCATTTCTTACGCCGATTTCCTTACTGCGGCCAAAAAAGCCCTTAATTGGTTCGACATGGCCCGCAAAGCAGCACAAACCGAAGAGAAAGAAAAAGAAAAAGAAAGAACCGGCCTATTCGTAAAATCGGAATACAAGCTGATTCAGGTACTCTTTGACGATATCCTCTACATTGAAGGACTCAAAGATTACGTCAAAATTTATGTAAAAAACGAGCCCCGCCCCATACTCACTCTCATGAGTATGAAAAACATGGAAGAAATCTTGCCCCGTGATCGGTTTCTGCGGGTGCACCGATCCTATATTGTCCAGAAAGACAAAATCGAGAACATCAACAAAAACCGCATCACCATTGCCGGTCACGAAATTTCCATCGGCGAAACCTACCGCCAAAATCTCATGGACGAGATCGGCTAAATTCAATCGTTGTTTCTGTTGGAACTAACCAAGGTGCTGTAAACCTTACCATTATTTTCCCCGGATTTTTGTCTGTATATTTTATGTAAGCCACTATTCGCCCATAATATACCCGATGCATAGGATCCGTATAATCGCTCATGTCGGTATTATTGCTCGCTTCCAACCCAAGCAAACGCGCATTGCTCGAAAGGTGACAAGTGACCTCATCGTCTGAAATCATAACCGGAACCCCATCCTCATCAACCACTTGCAAAGCAATCCGGGCAATTCCTTCTTGCTGATCCACACGTTGTTCTTCTGTAATAATTTTTAATGCATAAGGTCTCTTCGAAGTGCGAATCTCATAGCCGGCTATTTCTTTATTATCGGCATCCAGGCCAATCACTTTCAATTTGCCGGGTTCATAGGGTATATCCCAATACATGATGCCTGTCTCATCATTATAATCCTGAATGGCACCCACTTCGTTGTTATTAAGCAACAATTTTGCCCTAGCTGCATTGGTATAACATACCACCCGAATCAGCAGTCCTTCGTGATAGTTCCAAATCGGCCAAGCATCCATTGAAGGTGTTTTTTCCGGTTGACTTTTACCCCCTTTAACCGGTGTTGGGTACGTACCCAGATAAGCCATTGGTTTATCTGACCAGAGCGACTGGCGAAAATATCCTCTCGGCTTG
>JAAZMQ010000352.1 GCA_012798745.1 Bacteroidales bacterium | reverse complement strand
TAGGGTGTGACTTAACAAGGTAAATCTCAAAATTTTACAAATAGGAGGACACTCTTATGAATAATAAAATGAAGAAATGGCTGACTGTCATCGGTTGTCTCGCCATCTGTGCAGTATTGGTGGTACTGATTGGGCAGCAGTTCAAAAGTCCAAAACCGGTGGACAATCCGCACCCACCTCAAAGCTCCGATGTGAGCAATGTGACAGTAGACCCGAAGGTTCCGCAAAATACAGAGAAAGAAAAAGATGTCACCATAGCCCCTTCTGACACCACCCAGCCGACAAGCACCGACAATGGTGCGGTTTCCAGTGGTACCGAGCAGACTATCCAGGGTGATGTATCCAAGCCGGAATATACCGAGGAACAGCTCCAAGACTCTACGCAAAAGCCTAACGGTGAAAAAGTCACCGAGCCTCCCACTGCTGTCGACCATGACAAGGTGGAACAGCCGAAAGAGACACCCAAAAGTGAAAGTCAGCCCCAGGGCGGCGAAACCAAGGACGGCAAGATTTATGTGCCGGGTTTTGGGTGGATCGATGATATTGGGGATGGACAAGGAACCACTGTGGATGGTGACGGCGATATCAACAAGCGGGTTGGCATTATGGATTAAAACAATGTTTATATGTATGAAGGTACGGTTGAAAGATACCGTGCCTTTTTCTTTTGCAAAAAAGGAGGTCAGGATGAAAAAATTGCTTTTGAGAGTCTTGCCGATGTTCCTTATTTTTTGTCTGCTCTGCCCGATGACTGCTTTTGCCGACACCGGCGGCAGCGGGAACATTGACGGCGGAGGCGGCGGCATGGGCAGCGGAACCAGCACCAACTCATGGAGTCCCGGTAATGAAGGTGTGCGTGTCACAGTGGTTCGCGCGAGCGACCATGCGGTTGTTACTACACCGGTGGATTTTACAAATAAAACCCCCAGCAATGTTCGGCTACACTTTGGAGGGAAAAGTAAAATCAGTTATACGAACGGCCAGACACTCGTACCAAGTGTAGACTCGTATAAATTTATTAGCCCTGGACAGACCATGCCCCGCATCATCAGCACTAACGGCAGCAACAACATTGAGGCCATCAAAAAATACTTCTGTTCCGAATACGTGGTTAAGCGTATCGCAGAGGTTACAGGCATGGATTATGACATCCTCATCGGCGGAGAGTATAAAATTCTTTTGGAACCCATCGCCTACTACAAATTTGAAGGTGTTATGATTGCCACCACCGCTACCGAAGCTGCGCTCTACGATGAGCAGACAAGCGGCCTTTTAAGGCGGCGTATGGTGTCCCTTACTCATAAGAATTTGCCCCTCGCCATGTTTCTTGAAGTAAGTGATCTCGGTTATCCCGCATGGGGAGGAAGCAGGACAAGCGCCGCTTCTAATGCGGACATCAAGTCCAGCCTTGGGCTTGGCATTGTCCGTTTTACAGAAAGGCCGGAGGAACCTCAGATTGACGCCTACGATTATGAGTACCGTGTGAATACGGATGTCATTACGGCAATCAGAGTCAGCGGCGGTCAATCCGACCCCGACAGGCCCACCCGTGTCAGCTTTAATATCGGTGGGCGAACCTACAACGTGGGTAATGTTTATTATCCTGAAGGAGACAGTCAGCTTGCGTGGGTAAAATGGAAAACCCCGGATACTGAGCAGACCATGACAATCCATGTGACGGTATCCGGTCCCGGAAGCACTGCAAAAACTGACCTCAATGTAAAAATCGTTGATCTTGACAAAAATCCTCCGCCTAATCCCGTAGCCGATGACCGCAACGACGCTACCGTATCGCCGCTGTTCCGAACAGAGCGATAAAAAGCACGGCAAATTGGAGTGTTTGGCGGCCGTGGTGGCAAGAGTACTGGGTATGGCATGGGGATGATGAAGATGGATATTGGTGCGATCACGGATGGTGGGAATTTGACCTGGATCGCTACAGCGCCAGCCTGACCGCTGCCATGAGCATCAAGTGTGACAACCGTAACCCTACTGCCAGCGGAAGGACAATGAAATCAGGATACGGCATCAATCAGACAGTTATCGGAAGTGTCAGCTCCAACCAAAGCTCAGCAGTTACTCAGCCGCAGAATGCGGTCAGCTACTTCCCGGAGTTTGGTTATGAAACCTACTGGCGGCTTTTAGAACGTATGGGTTCGGGGCGGTTTGAATTTCAACGTAATCCTTATTCCACTTACAAAAATCGCACTCATTTCAGCCCGATTTGGATGCCTGATGGAGCCTATACCGTTAACACTTGGCTCATTGATGGGTGGACGCCGGATGGGATGCTGTCCGCCAACCTCACTGACTCCCTTACAATTCGCGGGAATTTGTGGAGCGACTGGCATGTCGCCCCCCTCAATCCTTAATAAAATATCAGAAAAAGAGCAAGGCTGCAGAAGTATTTCTGCGGTCTTTTCTTAACTTTGGAAAGGTGGTCTTTATGAAGAAATACAAGAAAACAGCTCTTGTTTTGACTTTTGCCCTCATGGTAGCCTTTGCGTTTAGTACGACAGCATACGCCGCTCCGACCGGGGATGTGGCAGGGGCTATTGAGGGTACTTGGCGGGACGCCTCCGGTCAGATCAAGACGGTTGTCAACAACGTGGTGTTTCCCGCCATTGACCTCATTTTGGCAGTGTTCTTCTTTGCCAAATTGGGGATGGCGTATTTTGATTATCGGAAGCATGGTCAGTTCGAATGGGCCGCACCGGCTATTCTGTTCGCCTGTCTTGTGTTCACGCTGACGGCTCCGCTA
>JAAZMQ010000069.1 GCA_012798745.1 Bacteroidales bacterium | reverse complement strand
GATTGCAAAAGCATACAGTACCCCCAAAAGCGGAAGTTTTGTAAACGGGATTCTGGATGCTATTGTAACTGAAATAAAAAAAGATAATCTGATTTTTAAACATTAATAAACCATTAAATTTTATTTTCGTATGAATAGTTTATTGCAAGCTTCACAGGCCGCAAATGGCGGAGGAGGAATGGGCATGACCCTGATTATGATGATAGCCATCATTGCCGTTTTTTATTTTTTCATGATTCGTCCCCAACAGAAAAAACAAAAAGAACTTCAGAAAACACGCGAGGCATTAAAGCCGGGAGATAAAGTAGTCACAGCAGGAGGAATCCACGGACGCATAAAAGAAGTAGGAGACACTTATTTTTTGATAGAAGTTGCCGATGGTGTAAAAATAAAAGTCGAAAAAGGATCGGTCTATGCTAACCCTTCTGATATGAATGCCAATTGATTGTTTTTTATACTAAACAGACATGGATCTTAAAACATCCATCAATAATTTAAGACAAAAAGTGCGAACATTTTTTTCTACATTCCCGTGGAAAAATTTGTTCACATTTTTATTTTTTTTACTGCTTTCGTTTATTTTTTGGCTAATGCTTTATTCACAACGCCATGTCGAAGGCACGTATCGTATTCCTCTTAAATATACCAATATACCGGAAGACATTGTTTTCGATGAGCCTCTCCCTGAATATATCGAAATAAGAGTTACCGACAATGGTTATCAGATATTCAAATACGATCTGTCAAAAAAAGATTCCATAGAAATCAACATAAGTGAATTTAGAGAAAATAACATAGATGCCATTCAAGGCAATCGGCTTATTCAGCTCATCCGCACTCAATTAGCACCCACTACTGAGCTATTAAGCTATTCTCCGGCCATTATTTCGCTAAGTGCATCAAAACTCGAAAGCAAAAAATTACCCGTTGTTTTCGACGGGGAAATAACCACTGCGGGAGGCAATTTGGTCATCGACAGCATTACTTTTATTCCTGAAACCGTAACCGCCTACGCATCAAAAAAACAATTAGCCCAATTAAATCAGGCCATTACTGAATATACAGTTTTCGAGAATCTAAAAGCTACTTCACAATTTAAAGTGAAAATTAAAAAGATTGAGGGTATCAAATTTGTTCCACAAGAAATCGATATTTTAATTCATATCAAAGAATATACCGAGAAAAATTTTGAAATCCCCATCACTTGTTCCAATTTACCGAAAAATCTTGATGTGAAATTTTTCCCTTCCCATATCAATGTGACTTTTTCCGTGACATTAGAAGAATACAACACAATTACTCCTGAAGATTTTGAAATAGATTTCGACTATCATGAGCTCAAATCGAACCAAGAAGGAAAAATAGAAGTGAAACTAACAAAAAGCCCACCCGCTATTCTCAATCCCCGTTTATCTCCTTCGATAGTAGAATTTCTTTTCGAAAAAAAAGAATAACATCTTGCAATCATGATAAAAATCGGAATTACAGGAAACATCGGCAGCGGCAAATCAGTAGTGTGCGAATTGCTCAAAATCCATGGGATTCCGGTTTACAATGCCGACAAAGAGGCTAAAAGATTAAACGATTCTTCGCCGGCGATCCGTGAAAAACTTATTCGTCATTTCGGAAAAGAAATTTACGTTGGGAATAAACTCGACAAAAACAAGTTTGCTCAAATCATCTTCAATGACCCCGAAAAACTATCCTTGGCCAATTCCATTATTCACCCCGAAGTAGCAAAAGACTTTGCCGCATGGGTGGCATCAAAAAACAACTATCCAATAGTAGCCTTGGAGGCTGCCATACTTTTCGAGGGAAATTTTCACCACTATGTCGATAAAACCATTACGGTTTATGCACCACCAGAACTTAGAATTGCTCGTGCTTCGCAACGAGACAACGTGCCGAAAGAAAAAATCAAAGAACGCGAGAAAAATCAAATTTCCGATGAAGAAAAATTAAAAATGGCAGATTTCGTTATTTATAATGATGAAAAACATGCATTGATCCCTCAGGTTTCAAATTTGCTGAAACAACTCGGTCCCATCAAGGAATGAAGCATATCTTATCTATTATTGTTTTTAACCCCTCTCGAGCGTAATGTACAAATCTGGCGGTAGTTCGATATTTTACCGGAGTCAACTTGTGTCAACAAAAAAATAGCCATAAAAAAGTTGTCTAAAGGACAGCCAAAAAGTCAACCTATAAAAAGGAATTTATTTTTATTTTTAGATTTAAAATGTAACTTTGTCTTCGTAAAAAAATAACACGTATAACTAATAATGAAGATCATGGAAGAAATAATTGGAATGAATGCAGGTAAAGTCTGGACCCAACTTAATGCAT
>JAAZMQ010000068.1 GCA_012798745.1 Bacteroidales bacterium | reverse complement strand
TTGGGATTCGACTGGAAAATATCGGTAAGTCTGCTTTCGGGGATGGCAGCCAAAGAGATTGTCATCAGCACAATGGGCGTTCTGTATGCAGGGGACAGCGAAAATCAGACGACCCTTCAGGAGCGTCTGCTGACCGAAACACATGCCGATGGAACGCCTGTTTTCACTCCCCTTGTAGTCATCGGTTTTTTGCTTTTCGTGCTTATCTATTTCCCGTGCATCGCTACCATTGCGGCCATAAAAGAAGAATCGGGTTCATGGAAATGGGCACTGTTCAGCGTTTTATATTCCACCGGGCTGGCATGGCTGATCGCTTTTTTGGTACATTGGATTGGGAATTTATTTATATAAAAGGTTGTAAAGATGTTTAAAGGTTTACTCACCCTGTGGGGTTTCATAAAAGTGAATGTCCAACTTATTATTGTTGTTCTTATTGGAATTGCAGTAGTCGCAAAATTAGGGTACGAAATTTATCGGTTTTTCTTTGTAAAGAAAGATGCTCCCTACTGCAACGGCTGTTCGATGTGTGAGTTCAATGAGATCAAGAAGAAAAAGATATCGTGACTGAAACTCTTCGACAAGACATAATCGGCAACCCGCATTTGCTTGGTAAGAGCGATATCAAAAAGCTGCTTTTTGAATATTCTCTCCCGGCCATTGTCGGTATGGTCATTGTTTACCTTTATCATATTGTGGATAGTATTTTCATTGGGCACGGAATCGGGGCGCTCGCCATTTCGGGTATGGCCATTACTCTCCCTATCATGAATATTTTGTCGGCATTTTCTGCATTGATCGGTGTAGGTGGAGCTACGCTCACTTCCATTTGTCTAGGGAGGAGAGATGAAAAAGGTGCTGCAAGTATTTTGGGACACGTAACAATTCTCAATACTGTAAATGCCTTTTTTTTGGCGTGTATTATTTATTACTTTCTCGATCCTATACTAAAGGCTTTTGGGGCGAGCGATGTTCTGCTGCCGTATGCCCGTGATTTCATGTCGGTCTACCTGTGGGGAACGCCTATCATCTTTGTTTTTATAGCCCTTAACAATATCATGCGGGTGAGCGGATATCCGAGGAAAGCCATGATATCTTCTTTTGTTAGTGTGGGACTGAATGTGATATTGGCACCCCTTTTCATTTTTGTGTTTAAATGGGGGATGAAGGGGACGGCTTTGGCTACGGTATTTGCACAAGTGTTGGGATTGGGATGGGTGTTATTACATTTCCTCGACAAAAAGAATTATATTCATTTCGGTAAAGGATTTCATCGTTTGTCGTTTAAGACAACAAAAAATATGCTGTCTATCGGTATTTCGCCTTTCCTGATGAATTTGTGTTTGGGGTTGGTTGTTTTCTTTATCAATTTCGGGCTAATGAAGCATGGAGGAGACTTGGCGGTGGGAGCATACGGTATTATTAACCGCATCCTCACGTTGTTCATTATGATTGTGATGGGGATTACTATGGGTATGCAGCCCATAGCAGGATACAATTATGGTGCAAAAGAATTCGAGCGTACTTTTAAGGTGCTCAAATATGCGTTGTTGTGGAGTGTGGCTGTAATGACAGTGGGATTTCTGATGGCCGAATTGTTTCCTCATTTCATTGCCGGTATGTTTACAACCAATCGCGATCTCATAACCATTTCGGCAAGAGGATTACGCATAGCTCTTGCCATGTTTCCTCTTGCCGGTGCACAAATCGTTATCACTAATTTTTTTCAGTCGATAGGTAAAGTAAAAATATCCATTTTCCTATCCCTCAGTCGGCAACTTATTTTTTTGCTTCCTCTTTTGCTCGTTTTTCCTGAATTTTTTGGTGTAGATGGTGTTTTCCTTAGTCTTTCGGTGGCCGATTTCGTTGCCTTTGTTGTTGCAGTCTTTACTTTTGTTTATCAGTTGAGGCGGACGAAAAGAAAGCTTGTCGGATAGTTTCTGCTATTTCCCGGAACTCCTGTTCCGATAATTTCAAACGCGGGTTTGCCAGGCTCATATCGCTTTCTTTTTGAATAGGAATGAGATGAATGTGTGCATGAGGTACTTCCAGTCCAATTACCATCATTCCTATGCGTTTGCACGGGATGGCTTTTTCGATGGCTTTAGCCGTTTTTTTGGCAAAGACGATCATGTCGGACAATGTGTTGTCGTCCAGGTCAAAAATATAATCGATTTCCTGTTTCGGAACCACCAATGTGTGTCCTTTAGCCATGGGGTTGATATCCAGAAAGGCAAAAAACTTGTCGTCTTCCGCAACTTTATAAGACGGGATTTCTCCCGCGATGATTCTGCTGAAAATGGTTGGCATGGTGATTTCTTTTTTTAAATTGATATATTTAATATTTCGAACGTCATTATTCCTGACGGTACTTTAATTTCGGCAATATCGCCTACTTTTTTTCCCAACAATCCTTGTGCGATGGGTGAGTTCACCGCTATTTTCCCGTTGTTCAGATCAGCTTCGCTTTCCGAGACCAATGTGTAGGTCATTTCTTTTTTTGTTTTCACATTACGAATGGTTACTTTGTTCATGATCTGCACAGCGTCTGTTTTGATCGAATTTTCGTCTATCAGGCGCACCGAAGCCATCAATGCTTTCGTTTGTGCAATTTTAGCTTCCAACATTCCTTGCGCTTCTTTGGCGGCATCGTATTCGGCATTTTCAGAAAGGTCTCCTTTATCCCTTGCTTCAGCAATTTGGCGGGATATCTCGGGTCTTTGCACAGATTCCATGTATGCCAATTCTTCTTTTAGTTTCCGAAAACCTTCTTCGGTCATGTAAGTAACTGCCATAGTAAAATCTCCCTTTTAATAATTTAATAATTGGTTTATTTGTTTGTTGGTTTTTATCGGAAAAAATGTAAGAAAAAGAATTCCGGTCTAACATATCAAGACCGGAACTCTCCTTCATCATCCTATTTTCATTTCGTTGCAAAGTTAAGGATTTGTTCAATAAAAAAAAATTTTTCGCAGGTATATTGTTGGCTGTTTTTTATTTAGATGCAAATCTTTCATGCTTGCGCAATGCCGGCTCATAAAAATGAAAGGGTAATCAATTTCGGTCGAGGCGTCCTGTTCTTCCACGGCCACCCGCATTCATCGCCCTCATTCGGTACGAGAAACTCAGCAAGAAATAGCTCGTCAATGCGTTGGTTTCGGAATCGGACAGGTAGTTGGAGCCGACACTCCGAGTGATATTTAAGCGTTGCTGCAAAATATCGTTAAAGATCAAGCGCAATTGTCCTCGATTACCTTTCAGGAACGATTTACTGATTTGTGCATTCCACATTACTTCGTCTTTGTTGTATCCTGCCGAAAGTCCCCTATTTGCCGTCCAGCGAATATCGCTCGAAATAGAAAACGATTTGGGTAGCGTGAGTTGGATGTTATACGAGAGGTTGTATCTGAAGGAACGTTGCGATTTCAGGTGTTCGAGCGAATAATCGGTATTGGAGTAGTTTATGGTTCCTCGAAATTGTCCGTAAAACCAATCATTGTTGTAGCTCAGGCTTAAGGATTCTGACAGCGTGGAGGTTTTGGAAATATTTTTTTGGCTTTCCTTGCTCACGCGTGTGTAACCAATTTGGTTTCGGTATCCGATATTGGTATGGGTGGTAAATTTCAACTTCATTTTTTTGTCCAAGGCTCCGGCATAAAGCAGTGTTCCATTGGTATTCCACGATCCGCTGACATTTATGGGCATGGTATGTTGGATGCCGTCTTCGTAGGAAGTGAAATTCACAATGTCGTTTTGGATGTAACTGTAATTCCATGAAGCGGTCATCGACCGTTGTTTTTCTCTATAGTTGTAATTGTATTCCAGCGAACCGTTGTGGATGAACGATGCAAGCAAATCGGGGTTTCCCGTTCTGATGTTTAGCGGGTTTGTGGTATTGGGTGTGGGATCTAACTGATTAATCGAAGGTTGCCGGGTTGTTCCATTGTATCGAAGTCGGATATTTTTTCGAATATTTTTGTCCCCCAAGCGATAGTTGAATTCAAGTTGTGGCGCATAATTTACTGCTTTTATCGGTTGAGGGTCGTATAATACAGAATCTATTCCGTTTTGGAACCAGTCGGCAATAAAACTTTTGCTGTTGATATACAGCGGGGCGATATTGATGCCGAGATTATATGTGTATTTTGGGAGTTGCGCGCGAAAGTTTACCCGAATGTTTTGTGTTGTAGTTAGATTTTCGGAGCTTTTGCTGTATTCCGGATTGAGACGAATATAGTCGAGCAGAGTGGAATCGTAGTCGAAAGTTTTTCTCAAGTTTTCTGTCGTGCTACGTTGGATGTTGTATGAAAAATTGAGGAAATAGTTTTTTGCAATGGGTTCCACATAGGTAAATCTGAAATTGGATGCATTGCGATTGGCGTCGGAATGCGATTGTTGGTTGAGTTGAGTTAGTCTGATTGTCGGAATATGGATAGCGGTTTCTGAAATATTGTCGTCGAAGCCGTTGTTGCGGCTGGTAGTGAAAGATCCGCTGAAACTGATACGTCGGCCCTTCTGTGAAAGTTTGCGGGAAATATCGAGTCTCATGCCGATATTGGTCCCGTCGGAATTTAATTTGTTGTTCGAGAAGCTCTCATTCGCTGTTTCTCCGATTTCCGAGTTGATGTGTGTTTGCTGATCAGAAGACCGGCGGGACACTGACCAGTTGTGCGAAAACGAAGGTGAAAAGACAACCGTTGTAAGCGTATCCGGATTATATTCCAATTTTGCTTCAATGGAAAAGTTGTTGTTGAAATTGCGGGACGATGAGTTGGAAAACCGATAAGTTGTACTGTCGTTTTTGAAGAAGTTTATGCGATTGTCTTTTCTTGTTACGTCGTTGTCACCGTAATTATAGGATATATTCCCTCCTACTTTCAATTTATCGTTGACAGTATTAGCTGTATTTATGCCGAATACACTCGAACTGGTGATTCCACCGCCGTCCCTGCCACCTCGCCCCATGCTTATAGCGTTTTGGCGATTGGTTGAGCCTCTTACATTTATGTTGTTGGCACCGGCGATCAGTGAAAGTTGATTGTCGTCCGAAAACTTGTTGGCATTTCCGTTCAGCGAATACCTCACTTGGTCGGCCGACGGTTGTCGCGTCATATTTCCTATTCCTCCATTCACATTCCCAATCCATCCTTTTTTCATCCCCTTCTTAATGGTAATGTTGATAATGGTTTCGGGATCGTCGTCTTCCACACCGGTCAGGATAGCCAAGTCCGACTGTTTTTCGATAACCTGAACTTTGTCTACCATATCGGCATTGAGGTTTTGGGTTGCCATTTTAGGGTCGTTTCCGAAAAATTCTTTTCCATCCACAAAAACTCTTCGAATGGTTTTTCCTGTTGCTGTGGTGATTTTCCCTTCGATATCGACTTCGATGCCCGGAAGTCTTTTCAGCAAATCTTCCACCACAGCTCCTTCGGATACTTTAAATGCTGCAGCGTTGTATTCAACGGTGTCTTCCCGCACCTGCATTTCCGGAACTTGGGCAATAACGGTAATCTCGTCGAGTTTTACTTCGGAGGGTGAAAGTGCAATGGTGCCCAGATTGATTTTTTGGGGGGATGTTGGCAACAATTCGATCACTTTTTCAGCAGAATTGTATCCGATATAACTGAATCGCAGTTTATATTTGCCCTGCGAAATATTTTTTAATTCGAACTGTCCGTTTCGATTAGTGTAAGTGCCTGCAATAAGTGAATCGGTCCGATGGTTTACCAGCGAAATTGTTACCCATTCCATTTTGATTTGATCGACCGAATCCAGTACCATTCCCGAAACCGTATATCTTTCGATTTCGTTGTCCGTTGCCTTTTGAGCTTTCAGAGAAGATAGCGGCAACCAAAGTAAAAGCAGTATCGAGAATTTAAAATAAGGACGCATCCATTTGCATTTACTTTCTTTGAGTGTTATTTTAAAGAAAAGTTTAATTTTCGCATTTCGATTTTTGAAAGCTACTTATAATAGGTTTCATCGTGCAGGCTCACCTGTAAAAAGTGGGGTATTGGTTATGAAAACGGTATCCAAACCCCAGCATCAAGTAATTTGGGTCCTTGAAATTCTGCAAATTGTAGCCGATGTGGACGAATGTATTTCGGGAAGTTTCT
>JAAZMQ010000367.1 GCA_012798745.1 Bacteroidales bacterium | reverse complement strand
TTTAATACTATTTTTTGAAATGATACTTGATAAGAACAGGATTATCATATTCGTTCAATTGTTCCTTTATTCTAATACTTTTGTTGTCTAATATTGCATCAGGCAGCGTTTCTTCAATTGTTCCCAGCACATCACTATAAAAACCAATAACATAATCTTCATACCAGAATAATGGATGAAACGCTGCATTTTCTATCGTTTTTTTGAACGTATAATTTTTATTATTCGTCTTATCGTGAAAAATATTAATACGTTCGGTTTTTCTTAAAATTTGTGCATAATAATATTGAGAATTGCCACCATGTAAAGAAAAGATATAATTAATAAGGTCTGAGTTTACAATTTTATTTATATAATCAGGTAATTCATATGATGGTATTTCTTCAAACTTCTTTATTTCTCGCCTTTTATTATTTAAGTTCATAAAATCCCATTTATATTTTTCAATTATTTCAGCATTACTTGTAATTTCATATACAGTGTTACAGGCAGATCGGCAAAAAAAGTTTTTATATGGGAAAATGGATAGGGTAAAATTGTTCAGGATGTTATCCTTTTCAGGATAAATTTCTCGAAAAATAATGTTTTTATTTTTTGAGAAAAATTTTATGCGATTATTATAATCAAATGTCCAAAATACTAAAGTATCTTTATTAAGATATTTAAATCTGTTATAAGCACTTTTTATATTTGGTAATTTGTATTTGGTTCTAAAATTACCTTTTAAATCGTATTCATACATTGAATTATTAACAGGAGATAAGAATGTCAAAACATCTCTGGAATAATCAATATCAAAATCATTTACAGTCAAATATTGATTTGGCCCCTGTCCTTTATCACTTATTTTATTGAGAAAGTTACCCTGTGTATCAAATATCAATATTTCTCCTTTTCCATAATCTAAGATAAAGTATTTATTTTCGTAAAATGCAACTTTTGTAATATCCTTAATCAAAGATTGCTCATTGGTTTCTAAAGGGATAATTTCAACATTAGAAAAGATATCGAAAAATGAGACTTCATGAAAATTTTCAATGTCGATTTCAATTATTTCTATCCTATTGTTTTTAGAATCGCAACTTGTAAAAACAAAGTAAACCAATAATAAATTTATAATAATTAATTTTATCATCCTATTTTTTTCTTTGATTCAAATAATAGTCCCTGAAAGACAGTGAGGTACTACCCATTTTTAGGACCACTTTTAGTCATTTCTTAATTGCCACTAATTTAGTCATTTTTTTCAACTTAACAAGTGGCCTTATTTTTGGGGAGTACTATACACTGTTGTCATTGTGGTTTCATTGTGCTTTGTTGTGTTTTTGCAGGATAGGAGGACTATCAGCAAAGAAAAACACAGGAATAAATTTTTAGTCAAATCAAATTTCAGCTTCATATTCGATTATTTGAGGATTTTTTTCTTCCTCATCGGTATATTTAAACAGGATAAAACTATTGGGACTATTGCCAACGCCGATAGTTGCCAATGTTGCAATTTCGTTATCATCGATAATACTTTTAGGATCATAGGATAAATGATTCCATTTATTATTCGTAAACAAGGAAATGTGACGTTTGCCATCCATGAAAAATTCGATGAGTATCTGATTTTTTACTTTTCGTAGAGTTCTGATATGAGAATATTGAGGTAATTTCCCCAGATAATCATATTGGTATTTTGAAAACAGATCCAATAATTCATGTGAAGATATAAATTTGTTTTCATTGACTATTTTACTATTTCTAAAGGTGTTATCCGAAATAGAAAATCGGACACATTCATTCGATACCCCTTTTTGAAAAATTAATTCCGATTGGAAATCAATAAATTGTACCGGTTTAAATAGGAGAAAAGGAATTTCACTTTTAAGGTAACTCTTCATTTCGTTACCTATGCTATCCGATAGTGTTATGCTGTTATTATTTTGTCCTGTCAACAATAAAATTCTGTTATTATCGACAATATGGAATTTATTTACTGCATAGGGATACTCAATTACCCCACATTCCTTCCAGAAACCATCTGCATGCTTGTATTTTCTTATTTTTTTAAAATCGCTCAACCATATTTCGGTTTCGTTTTTTTCATTTACAACTACATTGAAATCCGTTATCATTGTATATTCACCGGGGCCGTTTCCCATACGGTTGAGAGATGAAATAAAGTTACCTATGTTATTAAACACCAGGATTCGCCTATCATCAGACAAAATAAAAAAACAGTTTTGTCCCTTTACAATCTTATTGATTCGGCCAATCAATGATGCCGGTAATGTTTCAAGAGGTATATACCGAGCTTTTTTCTCGAATAATTCGTCTCTGTCTTTAACTGAATTTCCGGTCAACGTAAAGTTTGTAATTAAAGCATTACTTGAATCTTTGTTTTTTTGACAGGAAATAATAGCAAACAATATAAAACAAAAAGTCAAGGTTCTTGTTTCTTTCATGCGAGAAATGTTTAATGGTTTAATCTTTCCCTTGTCTTTATATCTTTAATGACCAATTCGATTAAAACTCTGTTATCTGTCGGTTCGATTGTATTAAGCAATTCTTTTATCGATTGATACCTTGTTTGATTATCATGCAAAGCATATTCATCGAGCAAAGATTTTGCGGGTAAACTTATTAATAAACTTGTGCCTGTACTTCCTTGTATAGCGGTAACGACTGATAAGGCAGAAATGTTGTCCAGAATCGAATTAAATTTATATCCAACT
>JAAZMQ010000067.1 GCA_012798745.1 Bacteroidales bacterium | reverse complement strand
GATAGCGAATCGGCAACTTCTTTCATTGCATTGACAAGTTCGATGGAGCGCTGATTCAATTCGTTGAAATAGGGTGCCAACTCATTTACGTTATACGTTTTCCAAAATTCGAGGTTTGCACGTCCTTGAAGAAGGTTTCGAACACGCTCGGGTTCAGTGATACCTGGCAATTCGATGAGGATACGCTCGGCCCTATCCAGTTTTTGTATGTTGGGAGAAACCACGCCAAAACGGTCGATACGGGTACGCAACACGTTGAAAGCATTATCGGCGGCAGCGGCAACTTCTTGACGCAGAACCGCAATAACTTCGTCGTTGGAAGCCGTTGGCTTTATGCGATCACTCATCGTGATACTGAAAATATTAGCCAGCTTTCCGTTCGGATTTATTCTTTCATAATTTTGTTGGAAAAGAGATACAAAATCCAATGAGCTCCCTTTGCGGTTTTGAATAATGGTTTCTTGCAATGCTTGATTGAAGTAGGGGTCATCGGTATTGGCGAGTGATCTTAATACCTGTGCTGCGTCGACTTCGAGGATGACTGTCATTCCGCCTTTCAGGTCAAGGCCTAACCCGATTTCTCTCTGACGAATTTCTTTTAATGTGTATCCGAGATAAACTTTTTCGGTCGATAAGGAATCAAGATAATGATTCTTAAGAGTTAAGTTTCCTTTTGCGTATTCGTTTGCTTTTCTATCGTAATGCCACCCTACAACGGTGAATGATAGATAGTACAAACAGATGATAGTGAGTAAAATACTGAAAACTTTGATAAATCCTTTGTTTGACATTTCGATTTTACTTTTATTGTATTTATAATTTATTCTTTTTCAGTTTATTGTTTTATTTGTTTTTACGTCAGAGAGATATCTGATGCATTTTCCTCCTTTTAAGGGTGCAAATATACGTTTTTTTGTCTTTTTAAGACAAAAACGTCAGATTATTTTTTGTAATCTGACGATTTTTAAAGGGAATAAAAAATTATTTCACAAATCCTCTGTTTTTTAACATGTAAATGGGATTGGGTTCAGCTCCTCTGTATCGAATATAAAGATTCATGGGTTCGTCTGACCCTCCTTTGGAAAGGATATTTTCGCGGAACGATTGTGCAGTTTCCTGGTCGAAGATACCTCTTTCAACAAAGGGTTGGAATGCATCGGCATCCAGTACTTCAGACCACAAATAACTGTAGTATCCGGCCGAATAGCCACCACTGAAGATGTGTGTGAAATACGTACTGCGATAACGTGGGATAATTTCCTGAATAAGTCCGATTTTTTTCATCGATTCTTTTTCAAATTCGCGCACATCAAAAGATTGCTGTTTCGTTTGGGTATGCCAATCCATATCGAGCAGCGCAGCAGCAACCAATTCGGTTGTCATGAATCCTTGATTAAAATAGGCTGCATTGGTGATTTTTTCTATCAACGAATCCGGTATTACTTCACCGGTTTGATAGTGTTTGGCATAGAGCTTCAATACTTCCGGATGAAAAGCCCAATGTTCATTGATTTGCGAGGGCAGCTCCACAAAATCGCGATAGACATTCGTGCATGATACCCCTTTATAGTTTACCTTAGATAACATGCCGTGCAATGCATGACCAAACTCATGGAACATGGTTTCCACTTCGTCGAGCGTAAGCAGCGATGGCAATTGTTCTGTCGGTCTTGTAAAATTGGCCACATTGTATACCAATGGGCGGATATCTATTTCGTTCTCTACCCATTGTTCACGGAAAGTACTCATCCATGCTCCACCACTTTTGCCCGGACGGGGGAAATAGTCGGTATAAAATACAGCAAGGAAGGAGCCATCGGCATCGGTCACTTCATATGTTTCCACTTCGGGATTATATACCGGTATATGATCTATTTTTTTGAAATTCAGTCCATAAAGTTTATTTGCTACGGTGAATATGCCTTCGCGTACATTTTCCATCTTGAAATAGGGTTTGATTTCCGTTTCGTTCAATGCATATTTTTCCTTGCGAAGTTTTTCGGCATAATACCACCAATCCCACGATTCGAGCTTGAAGTTCCCGCCTTCTCGATCAATAATTGCTTGAAGTTCGGCTGCTTCCTTTTTGGCCTGAGGCAATGCATAGCTCCAGATGGTATTCAACAGATCGTAAACGGCTTTGGGGGTTTTGGCCATCGTTTCTTCCAGCACGAAATCGGCATATGTATCGTACCCCATCAGCTTTGCTTTTTCGATGCGCAAGTTTACAATCTTATTGACAATTTCCTTATTGTCGT
>JAAZMQ010000066.1 GCA_012798745.1 Bacteroidales bacterium | reverse complement strand
ATTCAAGGGCGACTATGGTAAATATGCCGATTGGTTGTTTAAACGTTCAAAATTCACTAACCTTGATGATTTACTTGACTTTCTTGAAACGGCCGACGTCAAAAAATTGATCAAAGACCCTGCCATGCAGTTGGCTCTCTCGGTAAAAGATATGGGATATGAATTGGCTTGGCAAATGATACCTGCATATGAAAAAATTTTGTATGGCGAACGTAAGTTTATGGCGGCACTGATGGAGATGTATCCTGATAAAATATTTTATCCTGATGCCAATTTTACACAACGGTTGAGTTATGGTACTATAAAAGGTTATCAACCGCGTGATGCTGTGTGGTATAACTATTTCAGTACAACGCAGGGGGTATTGGAAAAAGAAACACCCGGCGATCCGGAATTTGAAATTCAACCTTTTATTTTGGATCTGTTGAAAATGAACAATTTTGAACGATATGCCGACAAGGATAAAAAAATGCATGTGTGTTTCTTGTCGGATAACGATATTACCGGAGGGAATTCGGGTAGTCCTGTCTTTAATGGGAATGCAGAACTGTTAGGACTTGCTTTCGATGGAAATTGGGAGGCGTTGAGCGGCGATGTTGTTTTTGAACCCGAGATGCAGCGTACGATCAGTGTCGATATTCGTTACGTGCTTTTTGTTATCGATAAAATTATGAAAGCACCCCATGTTATAGACGAATTGAATCTCATACAATAGATTATTTTTATTTAAAAACGCCGAATGTTTTGTTCGGCGTTTTCTTTAAGTTAAGTATGAAAAACAAATTCAGAGATTGAATTTTTCTCTGTCAAATTTTTCGTAACGCGGTGGTGTGGGAACATAGGTTTCATCGTCCCATAATGAACTGGTGATCATTAGATCGGCACTGTAGCGATTGCATGCAATGGGCACGTTATGGAGTCGACATTGACGAAGCAACATCATGATATCGGCTTCATGAGGCTGGGGGTTTAAATCATCGATTAGAAAAACTGCCAAATCGATTTCTTTTTGCACTACCATAGCAGCAATCTGCACATCGCCGCCCATTGGTCCCGAATTCATGCATTCTACATCGGGTTGAAATCCTTTATTAATAAGGGCTTGTTTTACCAACATACCTGTAGTGCCGGTGCATACCAGGTAATGGTGCGATAAAAACTCTGCATTATAAATGACCCAATCAACCATGTCAGCTTTGCGTTGATCGTGGGCTACAAGTGCAATTGTTAATCTTCTTCTCATTGTTCTATGTTTAAATGTTTAATTCTTTGCGAATAGTATTAATTTTTTCGAGTGCTTTTTTTTCGGCTTGAGCGATTTCATCTCTTGATTTTACCTTATCGTGTACTTCGATATAGTATTTTATTTTGGGTTCAGTTCCTGAAGGACGGATCGACAATTTCGTGCCGTCTTCGGTGAAAAATTGAAGTACATTTGATGTTGTTGGCATTTCAAGCGCTATATGTTCGTCGTGAATGAAGTCAATAGCTTCGAGAGCGACAAAATCTTTCATTAAAATTACCGGCGATCCTGCCAATGTTTTAAATGGGTTGCTTCGATATCCTTTCATCATTGCCTCAATTTCGTCGGAACCTTCTTTACCTTTCTTTACCAATGAGATGTTTACCTCTTTTGAGTATCCGTATTCTACATATATATCTTGCAAAAGTTCGTACATGGTTTTTCCGTTGTCTTTTGCCCATGCTGTTATTTCAGCAAACAGAGCACATGCCGAGACCGAGTCTTTGTCGCGTACGAAATCGCCGGCAAGAAAACCGTAACTTTCTTCTCCACCGCCAATGAATTGTTTCAATCCTTCGTTTTTGCGGATAACATCGGCGATCCATTTAAATCCGGTATAGCAATCGAACATTTCTACGCCGTAACGGTGTGCGATAGGAGCTGCCAGTTCGGTAGAAACAATGGTTTTGACTATATAATCTTTACCGGTGAGTTTGTTTAGTTCGTTTCTTCGTGTAATCAGGTAATAGAAGAAGATAAGCATAGCTTGATTTCCATTCAGTAGCATGAAGTTCCCTTCAGCATCGCGAATAGCTGTTCCAATGCGGTCGGCATCGGGATCGGTACCCATAACGATTTCGGCACCGGTTTCGATGGCTTTTTTTATGGCCAAATCCAATGCTTCCGGTTCTTCGGGATTGGGCGAAACAACCGTAGGAAAGTCTCCACTTATCACATCTTGCTCAGGTACATGGATAATGTTTGTAAAACCTATAGCTTTTAGTGTAGGGGGGACAAGAGTAATTCCTGTTCCGTGGAGAGGGGTGTATACCATTTTTAGGTCTTTATGACGTTCTATGGCTTCAGGTGAAAGGACCAATTTTTTCACTTCTTCAATGAATGCCATATCGATATCTTTTCCTATGATTTTGATTAAATCTTTATTTCCCTCGAATTTGATTTCATCGATTCCCTTAATCCGGTTTACTTCGGCAATAATGTTTCTGTCGTGAGGGGCCAATACTTGCGCTCCATCGTCCCAATAAACTTTGTAGCCATTGTATTCTTTTGGATTATGTGATGCGGTAATCATAACTCCGCTTTGACATCCCAACTTTCGTATGGCATAAGAAACCGCAGGTGTTGGCCTAAGGTCCTCAAAAAGATATACTTTGATGCCGTTGGAACTAAGAATATTTGCTGTTATTTCGGCAAATTTGCGACTATTGTTGCGGCAGTCATATCCTACTACAACTTTAATTTCGTTTTTGTCGGCAAATTCTTTCAACAAATAGTTTGAAAGTCCCTGGGTTGCCGCCCCAACCGTATAAATGTTCATTCTGTTGGTTCCGGCACCCATGATGCCGCGTAACCCTCCTGTTCCAAATTCCAGATCTTTATAGAAAGCATCGATGAGTTGCGATTTGTCTTCGTTATCGAGCATTTTTTGCACTTCTGCCTTTGTTTCGGCGTCGTAATTGCCTTTGAGCCATTCTTGGGCTTTGGCAGTTACCAGTGATAATAATGTGTTGTCGTCCATAATTTTTTTAAAATATGTTTGGATTCTTACTTTTAGTTTATTTGGATAACTTTATACCGATTACCCGTTTCTTTTATGATTCGGCGATAGTGATCTTCAGGATAACCCGGTCGGTTTGGGAATGCCGGTTTTCCGTAGGGATTTCGTTTAAATACGCCGTTTTCTTCTTTTTTTATCACACCATCAATATATTTGACAAGCAAGTATTCTCCTAATTTTTTCCATTGGGCGACGCCATCTTTTACTGTTGAATTGGTATAATTTGTCAAATAATTTACAGCGTCGGTTTTCTTCTTTTTGTATAAATTCAGCGCTTCTTTTTCTATCTCGGCCTGATTGTTTCTAACACCGGTTTCGAGTGTGTTTTGAAGTTTTTGCACATCTTTTATCATGTCTTTGTATCGGCTGTACACCATATTCGAAACCCAATTATGTATCCAGAAAGCCGATGTCCACGAAAATGTCAGTAAATCGCCGTTGCCTACCTCCATTTCTTCCGGTACTTTTATATTTCCGCAATATATGGGATAGTAAACATTTTGAGCTGCATCGTCTACACCGAACCAAAGTATCCCGCCAATTTCGTTTGGCAGCCAAGAGCGCATTTGTGCAACAAAGGAAAACCCGGTTTGTTGTGTCGCGATGGGACGTTCATTGAAATATTCGACTGAATCGACTTTCCATGTCAGAGGCGACCAACGGTAAGGACAGTTAAAGGGGCCTGCACCTACATCGAATCGCCAGTCGAGGTCGGTATTTTCGTAATGGTCGCGCATGTATGCGTGAGCATCCTCAACCGATATTTTTCGATCGGGTCGAATGTAAAGAGGCATAGGTTCTGTTGTTTCTCCTTTTGCATAGGAAACATATCGAGCCATGTTTTTGTTTACACGGTTGAAAAAAGACCATACACGAGCTTCGCAAAAACGCAGTGCGCCAAAATCAAGAGGAGCATATGCTTTCGAAAAACTGAATTCACTATCTTTCCCAGTAAAGTATCCTTTTTCACGTGCAAAAGAAATTACATCGGGAGCATAAAGACAATTTTCGGGATCGTTTAAGGGAAATTGATGTATTCTTGCATGGTTGGCATGAGCACAAACGCAATCGTCAGGAATGCGTATGGCAACCCACACGGCGCCTTTGTTTTTCGGACCCTTCCCAATCATTTCCATGATCCAAATTTCATTGGGATCGGCGATTGAGAAAGATTCCCCTTCGCTATAGTAGCCGTACTCAGCGACTAAGTCGGTCATTATTTTTATGGCTTCGCGAGCTGTTTTTGCTCGCTGTAAAGCGATGTATATGAGGCTTCCGTAATCGATAATTCCGGTAGTGTCAACCAATTCGATTCTTCCCCCAAAGGTGGTTTCCCCAATTGCTACTTGATATTCGTTCATATTCCCGATTACATTATAGGTTTGAGTTGCCTGGGGTATTTTCCCTAGATATTTTCCCGTATCCCATTCATATACGTCGAGCATTTCGCCGGCTTTATATGTTCTTGCCGGCCAGTGATAGAGCTCACCGTATAAACTAAAAGAATCGGCAGCATATGAAATCAGGGTAGATCCATCTTTGGATGCTTTTTTCCCAATAAGAAAGTTGGTGCATGCAAATACGTGATAAATAGTAAAAAAGAAAACAAGTGTAGCAAGAAAAACTTTTTTTCTCATATGTATTTAAAGTAAAAAATTCCAATAGGGTTGTAAAGATAACCTATTTTATTGAAATTTCACCGAAAAATCGGGGAATATCTTTTATTTTTCGGATGAGAATCGCATCAATACTTGAAAATATTGTTATTTTTGCAAGAGAAAACAAATTGCTCGGTATGGGTGAGAGCGAAAAAAATAAACGTAAGATAAGAGCAGGATTAAATCGCTATCAATTTATTATTGTTGTAGCATTAATCGCGATGCTTTTTTTCTTCAGCGACAGCAGTCTCTTGAAAAGGGCACAATATGACAAGCAGATAAAGGATTTGAAAAAGCAAATTGAATTTTATCGCGCTCAGATCGATACGAATAAAACGAAATTGAATGAACTTCAATCGAACAAAGAAGACCTTGAGAAATTTGCCCGCGAAAATTATCTGATGAAAAAAGAAAACGAAGAAGTTTTCATTATCGAGTAATACGAAGATGTAAAGGAATATTTATGAGCAAAATAAAAGACGTTGTTTTTCGAGTTGCGGGAGTAATTATTTTATTGGCGGCAGCAACTTATTGTTTTATTCCAACCGTTGTTCCTTGGATAATGGCAGTGGGTGTTACAGCTTTTACCGTGATTACCATAATAACTCCATATCCCGGAAAAAGTATTCGAGGAAAACGATTACACAATTTTCAGTTGTTATCTTGTATATTAATGGCTGTGTCTACTTACCTGATGTTTCGTCAACGAAATGAATGGGCAATGGTTATGCTTGTTGCAATGGTGTTTTTGCTGTATTCGGCATTGACTTTACCGAAGGAATTTGAAAAGGAAAAAAGAGAAGAGCAACAAAAATAGCCATGGTACGTGATTCCCTCATAGATAAATATAAACGGTACTTATTACTGGAGAAAAATTTGTCGGAAAACACAATAAGCGCTTATTTGACCGATTTGCGGAAATTTAACTCTTTTGTTGAGGTTCATCAACTTACTTATCAAACCGTAACCTATAATCATCTGGAAGAATTTGTGGCAGAGTTGTATGATCGGAAAATTGCTCCACGATCGGTAGCTCGCATTATATCAGGAGTAAAATCTTTTTTCAGGTTCCTTGTATTAAATGACTATATATCGGATAATCCGGCGGAATTATTGGAAGTCCCGAAAATTGGATTGAAATTGCCTGTGGTGCTCTCGGTTGAGGAAATTGATTCTATTTTGAGCGTAATTGATGTTTCAACTGCTGAGGGTACTCGAAATTATGCCATCATCGAAACACTTTACAGTTGCGGACTGCGTATTTCGGAACTCATTAATCTAAAGTTTTCGGATCTTTTTTTCGACGAGGGTTTTATCCGTGTAGAAGGAAAAGGGAGCAAACAGCGTCTGGTTCCCATTTCGGATATTGCTATTCAAAAAATAAACGATTATTTTTTTTATCGAAAACAGATGAAAGTGAAGAAAGGACACGAGGATATTGTTTTTTTAAGTTCACGAGGATCGGCCATTTCACGACTAACGGTATATCATTATATTCAGGAATATGCCAAAGCTGCAAATTTGAAGAAAAAAATTAGTCCGCATGTTTTTAGGCATTCATTTGCCACTCATCTGTTGGAAAGAGGGGCTAATATTCGTGTCATTCAGGAAATGCTTGGACATGAGAAAATTACCACAACAGAAATATATACCCATATCGATCGTAATTTCCTCAGACAAGAGATTATCGAACACCATCCGAGAAATAAAAAAATTGGATAAACCTTCTCCTACTCGAAGATAATTTTATATATTTGCTCAATTGAATTAAAAAACATAAATCATTATAAAAAACATATCCTATGAAATTTGTAGTATCAAGTGCAGCTTTGTACGAACCTCTGCAAGCAATAAGCAGAGTTATTAATCCCAAAAGCAATCTCCCGATATTGGATTGTTTTTTACTTTCTTTGGAAGGAAATAAATTGATGCTTACAGCAGCGGATAATGAAGTGCGGTTGGAAACTTCTGTGGAAGTAAGCAATGTGGAAGGAACCGGGAAGGTGGCAATTAATGCCAAAAATTTGCTCGATCCGCTGAGGGAATTGCCTAATCAACCGTTAACGATTGATATAAACGATGAAACATTAGAAGTATATATTTACTATTATAACGGGAAATACAATTTTGTAGGATTAAAGGGAGATGAATATCCGCAGCCGAAACCTTTAAGCGATTCGGCTGCTACCCTTGTTTTGGATGCACAAGTGTTGTTCGAGGGAATTAATCGTAGTTTGTTTGCTACGGCCGATGACGATTTTCGCCCGGTGATGAGCGGCATTTATTTTGACCTTACACCCGAGGATCTTACTTTTGTTGCCTCGGATGGACATAAATTGGTTCGCATAATAACTAAGGAAGCAAAAGGGGAAACAGACTCATCGTTCATTTTGCCTAAAAAGCCGGCGAATTTGCTAAAATCTTTACTTCCACGGGAATCGGGTGAGGTGGAGATTAAGTTCGATGAAAATAATGCCTACATAACTACACCCAAATATACTATGGTGTGTCGATTTGTGGAGGGACGTTATCCGAACTATAATTCTGTTATTCCACAAAATAACCCCAATCACGTTATACTTGACCGGCTTGCTTTTTTGAGTGCACTGAGGCGGGTGTCTGTTTTTTCCGATCCGTCGAGTAGTCTTGTTAAACTGCAATTTTCACAAGATAAAATAGTGGCTTCAGCACAAAATATCGATTATCTTACGGCTGCAGAAGAAATTATACCGTGTAATTACGAAGGAAATGCAATGAATATCGGTTTTAAAGCGGTTTTTTTGATCGATATTCTTAATAATATTCCTTCTGCAGATGTTCGTTTGGAACTTTCCGATCCCTCACGTGCATGTATTCTCCTTCCGGAAGAGAAAGAAGAAAATGAAGATATGTTGGTATTATTAATGCCGATGATGCTGAACGAGTAAACAATATGAAACTAAATTTAAAAAATCCATTGGTCTTTTTCGATTTGGAAACTACGGGAATCAATATCTCCAAGGACAGAATT
>JAAZMQ010000065.1 GCA_012798745.1 Bacteroidales bacterium | reverse complement strand
CAAGGAGCAACATATCGAAATTAAAGAGGAAGATATAAGAACATTGGCCAACGAAACGGCTAAAATTCAATTTATCCGATACGGAATATTGAATGTTCAAGATGAATTTCTGGGAGATTATGTAAAAAACATGCTTTCTGATGAGAAAACGGTCAACGAACTCTATCAGCAAACCCTCAACAGAAAAATCATAGAAGAAGTGAAACAATCTGCCGACGTGGAAGAAAAGGAAATTACCTCGAAAGAATTGTCCGATATGCTCGAAAAGGAAGGGGACAAGGAAGGGGACAAGGACAAGGACAAGGAAAAAGAGAACACAACAGAGAAAGAGGTGAGTGAAAAAGAAAAGGAAGGAAAAGGAGAAGGAGAAGAAGAAAAGGATACACAAGAAGAATAAAAACTTCATTCTACCCCATTTCGAAGGTTTTTTACCTGCCGAGTATAGCGTTTCACAAAGTTTAACAATATATTCCGAATATTCGTTATAACTTTGTTTATCGTTCGAACGGAAGGCAAAAAACCTTTCCTATTTTAAATATTCGGCATCGTATTTGTAGATAGAAGGACTACACGAATTAAGTAAAAATATATCGGAAATTATCCGAGAAACAAAAACAAAATATGAAAAACGAAAACGATTTCAGGAAATACGCCGTTAAGCATTTAGGAATGAGCGGCTCACGATTAGATAGCTATATGAAAATAACCAGCGACTATGGTTATATATCGCCAACCATTATAGAAGAACGACAACTCAATGTTGCACAAATGGACGTTTTCTCGCGTTTGATGATGGACCGGATTATTTTTCTGGGAACACAGATCGACGAATATGCAGCCAATGTTGTGCAGGCTCAATTGCTTTATCTGGATTCATCAGACCCCGGGAAAGATATTTCGCTCTATATTAACTCACCCGGTGGAACCGTGTATGCCGGATATGGTATTTACGATACCATGCAATTTATTTCGAGCGACGTTTCCACCATCTGCACAGGCATTGCAGCATCTATGGCAGCTGTGTTGCTCGTAGCAGGAACACCCGAAAAACGGTTTGCACTGCCGCATTCGCGCGTCATGATACATCAACCGTTGGGAGGCGCACAAGGACCGGCTTCGGATATCGAAATCACCGCTCGTGAGATTGCCCGAGTAAAACGCGAACTTTTTACCATCATCTCGCAACATTCAGGACAACCGTATGAAGTAATAGAACGCGATTCGGACCGCGATTTTTGGATGACGGCACCCGAAGCCAAAGAATACGGTATGATTGACGAAGTGTTGGTAAATAAAGCAAAAAGCAATCAGGAAAACAAATAAAAACTAAATTCAGAAAAACAAAAATATATCGATTAGAAAAAATGGCAAAGAAATCAAATAGCAGTAATCATTGCAGTTTCTGTGGAAGAAGCGAAAACGAAGTAACGCTTCTCATTGCAGGAATTTCGGGATACATCTGCGACATGTGTGCCGAACAAGCACACGAAATAGTGAACGAAACATTTAGGGGTTCAGAGAAGCAGCCAGCCAATTTTGCGCTTGCCAATCTTCCCAAACCGAAACAAATAAAAGAATTTCTTGACGAA
Organism: Bacteroidales bacterium; assembly: GCA_012798745.1. GTDB lineage: Bacteria > Bacteroidota > Bacteroidia > Bacteroidales > Dysgonomonadaceae > Anaerorudis. Next base: position 10,922 of record JAAZMQ010000065.1, on the reverse strand, counting down.
TACGTTATCGGACAAGATATGGCAAAACGTTTCCTGTCGGTAGCAGTATATAACCACTATAAACGCATCATGCAAAAAAATATCAAAGAAGATGTAGAAATTGAGAAATCGAACATCATTCTGGTAGGACCCACGGGAACGGGTAAAACATTGCTTGCGCAAACCATAGCAAAAATGCTGCAAGTACCTTTCACCATTGTGGATGCTACCGTGTTTACCGAAGCAGGATACGTGGGCGAAGATGTGGAAAGTATTCTCACACGCCTGCTGCAAGTGGCCGATTACGACGTTGCTGCAGCAGAAAGGGGAATTGTTTTTATTGACGAGATCGACAAAATTGCCCGCAAAAACGATAATCCTTCGATAACGCGCGACGTAAGCGGAGAAGGCGTTCAACAAGGATTATTGAAACTGCTGGAAGGTTCCGTAGTCAACGTCCCGCCTCAAGGGGGAAGAAAACATCCCGAACAACGCATGATTGCCGTAAACACCAAAAACATCTTATTCATCTGCGGTGGTGCTTTTGACGGCATCGAAAAAAAGATTGCCCAACGACTCAACGCTCATGTTGTGGGTTACACGGCAAGCAGCAACGCTATACAGATCGACAGAAACAATCTGTTAAAATACATCACACCGATGGATCTGAAAGCTTACGGGCTCATACCCGAACTCATTGGACGTTTACCTATACTTACCTATCTCGATCCCCTGGACAGAAATGCTCTGCTGCGTATTCTGACAGAGCCTAAGAACTCCATTATTAAGCAATACGAAAAACTGTTCGAAATGGACGGAATAGCACTAACTTTTGAAAAAAGCGTTTTTGAGTATGTAGTGGACAAAGCTATCGAATACAAAGTAGGGGCACGTGGTCTGAGATCAATTATGGAAGTAATCATGATGGATGCCATGTTTTTGCTTCCTTCCGAAAGCAACAAAAAGAAACTGCATATTACACTCGATTATGCACAAAGACATCTTGAAAAATCGGAATTCGGAAAATTAAAAGTTGCCTGATTTCATTGAAGAATGAGCTCGATACAAACAATTGAAAAGAGGATGAGATATTCTCCTCTTTCTCAGAAAATCAAAAAAATCCGTGAAATTTTTTCAGGGATTTTTTTAATGCAGTAATTTTGAAGAAAAAACCAATTTTTAACATTATATTTTTTCTGAATTCAAATATTATCACTTATTTTAGTCGTATGATATCAATTAATTATTGAACAAAAAATACTTTTTATATTTTTGCATTCCTATTTCAGAAAAAATGAACACATTACAAAGCTTCGGGACAAAGAGTACAAAACACGTGAAAAAAGAGGATATTCTTTACAAAGGTCTTAAAAAATATTTCGGATTCGATACGTTCAAAGGCAATCAGGAAGCCATCATGAAAAGTATTTTATCCGGAAGAGACACTTTTGTGTTGATGCCCACAGGGGGCGGAAAATCACTCTGTTACCAATTACCGGCTTTGTTGTCGGAAGGCACTGCTATCGTTATCTCGCCTCTCATCGCCTTGATGAAAAACCAAGTGGACCTTCTTCGTAATTACCACGAAGAAGACAACGTGGCTCATTATCTGAACTCGTCGCTCACAAAAACAGAAATCGAAGAGGTGAAAAACGACATCATAAACAGCAAAACAAAACTGCTGTACGTTGCACCCGAATCACTTACTAAACAAGAAAATATCGATTTCCTGCAAAGCGTAAAAATATCGTTCTATGCTGTTGACGAAGCGCATTGCATTTCGGAATGGGGTCACGATTTCCGACCCGAATATCGACGAATCCGCCCCATCATCAACGAAATAGGTGTACGGCCGGTGATTGCTCTTACGGCAACAGCCACACCCAAAGTTCAGCACGATATCCAAAAAACACTCGGCATGATGAATGCCGCCGTGTTTAAGTCGTCGTTTAATCGACCTAATCTATATTACGAAATTCGCCCCAAAACCGACAAGATTGACAGTGAAATCATCAAATACATCCTGTCTCAGAAAAACAAATCGGGCATCGTGTATTGCCTGAGTCGCAAAAAAGTGAACGATTTTGCCGAAATTTTGCAGGCTAACGGAATTAAAGCTTTACCCTATCATGCCGGCCTGGATGCCGCCACACGAAGTGCTCATCAGGATGCATTCTTGATGGAAGAAGTACAGGTGATTGTGGCAACCATCGCTTTCGGGATGGGGATAGACAAACCCGATATACGCTACGTTATTCACTACGATATCCCAAAAAGTTTGGAAGGATATTATCAGGAAACAGGTCGAGCCGGACGCGACGGTGGCGAAGGAAACTGTATCGCATTCTATGCTAGAAAAGACCTTCAAAAATTGAAACGTTTCATGCAGGGAAAACCCGTAGCCGAACAAGAAATCGGAGAACAACTTCTGCTGGAAACGGCAGCTTACGCAGAAACATCCATATGCCGAAGAAAAATGCTGCTGCATTATTTCGGCGAAGAATATAACAAACCTAATTGCGGAAATTGTGATAATTGTTTAAATCCTAAAATTAAAGTGGAAGCAAAAGAATTATTGATTACGGTTTTAGAAGCTATTGAAGCACTGAAAGAAAAACAAAAGACCGAATACGTAATTAATTTTCTGCTTGGTAACGAAACAGCAGAGATTGAAACCTATGGTCATAACGAACTCGAAGAATTCGGATCGGGGGCCGATGAAGAAGAAAGTACATGGCAAAGTGTTATTCGCCAGGCCCTCCTAGATAATTATATAAAGAAGGATATCGAAAACTATGGCATACTTAAAATAACAAAGAAAGGAAAAGACTTCCTGAAAAAACCCGTATCTTTTAAAATAACAAAAGAAGAGGAAGAAGAAATCGAAGAAGAATTGGATCTCGATAGCGCCGATATTATGGCTTCGAGCGGAGGAAGCTCCGGTGCTGTAGACCCGGTTTTATTTGCCATGATGAAAGATTTGAGAAAAAAAATGGCAAAAAAACTGAATGTTCCTCCTTACGTTATCTTTCAGCCGGCCACCCTCGAAGCAATGGCAACCACCTATCCTATTACGCTCGAGGAACTTCAAAACATGCCGGGAGTTGGCCCGGGGAAAGCCAAACGATACGGTAAAGAGTTTATCGAACTCATCAAAAAACACGTAGAAGAAAACGAAATTGAACGACCCGAAGACTTGCGCGTTAAAACGGTTGCCAATAAGTCGAAACTCAAAGTATCCATTGTTCAAGCTATCGATAGAAAAGTGGCGTTGGACGATTTGGCAGAATCCAAAGGAATGGATTTTGAAGATATGCTCTCCGAAGTAGAAGCGATCATTTATGCTGGTACAAAAATCAATATCGATTATTTTTTGAACGAGATCATGGATCCGGATACCATCGAAGAGATATATAGTTATTTTAAACAAGCCGAAACTGATGATCTGGAAATGGCTGTGGAAAATTTGCCTGATTTTACCGAAACCGAAATCCGATTGGTCCGCATCAAATTTTTTTCGGATATGGCAAACTGATTTCTAACAAAAAAATGAAATTATTAAAACAAATCAATAGTCCCGATGATTTAAAAAAGCTCAATATCGAACAACTTCAACAGGTTTGTTCCGAATTAAGGGAATATATCATCGATCAATTATCTCACAATCCGGGACATTTTGCATCGAGCCTGGGAACAGTGGAACTGACTGTGGCTCTGCATTATCTCTATAACACCCCTTACGATCGACTGGTGTGGGATGTAGGGCATCAGGCATATAGCCACAAAATACTGACAGAAAGGCGCGATAAGTTTCCCACTAATCGCAAGTTGGGAGGAATCTCGGGTTTCCCTAACCCCGAAGAAAGCGAATACGATACTTTTGTGTCGGGACATGCCTCCACCTCTATTTCAGCTGCACTGGGAATGGCTGTGGCGGCTTATCTCAATCACGAAGACGACCGTCACGTGGTTGCCATTATCGGCGACGGAGCCATGACCGGCGGATTGGCCTACGAAGGGTTAAACAACGCCTGTTCACAACCCAATAATCTGCTTATTATCCTTAACGACAATGATATGTCTATCGATCATAATGTCGGAGGCTTGCGAGATTATCTGGTTAAACTAACCACATCGTCTAAATATAACAAAATAAGAAACCAAGTTTATCAGGCATTTAAACAAAAAAACCTGATCGACGAGAACAAAAAAAACTTTATTCTCCGTTTCAATAACAGCATCAAATCGTTGCTCAGTCGCCAACAAAACCTCTTTGAAGGCTTCAATATCCGCTATTTTGGTCCTATCGATGGGCACGACCTACCCGAACTCATCCGGGTGCTCAACAACATCAAAGACATGAAGGGTCCCAAACTGTTGCACATCAAAACAATCAAAGGAAAAGGATATGCTCCGGCAGAAAAATCGGCAACCATTTGGCATGCTCCGGGACTTTTCGATAAAGAAACCGGCGAACGTATTGTTAAAAGAAGAAAAGACCAACCACAACTTTATCAGGATGTTTTCGGGCATACTCTTGTGGAACTGGCCGAAAAAAACGAAAAAATAGTCGCTATAACACCGGCAATGCCCACAGGATGTTCCATGAATTATATGATGGAGAAATTCCCCGAACGTACGTTTGATGTCGGTATTGCCGAAGCACATGCCGTGACATTCTCGGCAGGACTGGCTAAAGAGGGGCTTATCCCATTTTGCAACATTTACTCTTCATTTATGCAACGGGCTTATGACCAAGTAATTCACGATGTTGCCCTGCAGAAATTGAAAATCATCCTGTGCCTCGACAGAGCCGGCCTGGTAGGCGAAGACGGACCCACACATCACGGCGTATTCGATCTTGCCTACATGCGATCCATACCCAACCTTACCATTGCGGCTCCTTTGAACGAACATGATCTGCGAAACCTTATGTATACTGCCGTATACGGCAACGAAGGTCCATTTGTTATTCGGTATCCGAAAGGACAAGGAGAAAGAGTGGATTGGCAGAATCCGATGCACATCATTCCCATCGGAAAAGGAAGAAAATTGAAAGAAGGAGAAGAAATTGCCGTACTGTCTATCGGTGCAATCGGAAACAACGTGGCAAAAGCTGTTGAAAAAGCTGCCGAAAAAGGAGTTTTTGCGGCACATTACGATCTGCTCTTTCTAAAACCTATTGACGAGGAACTGTTAAAGGAAATCGCAGAAAACTACACATATCTCATTACTGTTGAAAACGGAGTAATTACCGGTGGAATGGGGAGCGCCGTGCTCGAATTTCTGGCTGCTCATCATTATACCGATATTCATGTTCGACAACTGGGCATTAAAGACGAATTTGTAACACACGGAACAATAAATGAGCTGAAACATTTGTGCGGAATTGATGAGGATGGTATTTTGGAAGCTATTATGGAAGCAAACGATACCATTAAAAAATCCACCAAAGTCAAACTCAAACAAAAAACTTTTAACCCTTTGAACATAAAGCAAAATAAATCACTGCAACAACTAGAAAGAGCAAAACGAAAATTATCCTAATACAAAAAATCAATGAAAATTGTCATAGCAGGTGCAGGTGAGGTAGGAACTCATCTTGCACGATTATTGGGAGAAGAGAATCACGACATTACCGTGATGGACGAAAATAAAGAGCGACTTCAATCCTTTAAAGATAATGCAGAATTGACCCCTGTGATGGGGAAATGCACTTCGTTAAACGATTTAAATACTGCCGGAGTAAAAGATGCCGATTTGTTTATCGGAGTTACCCCCGAAGAGTCGCGTAATATCCTGGCCTGCATGTTGGCAGCTAACATGGGGACAAAAAAAACCCTTGCACGCATCGATAATTACGAATATCTTTTACCCAAAAATTCGGTTTTCTTTGAAGAAAGAGGTATCAATTCCATGATCTATCCCGAAATGATGGCTGCCCGAGAAATTGTGCAGGCACTGAAAACGCCGTGGACACGTTTCTGGTGGGAACTTTCAAACGGGTCGGTTATTCTTGCCGGGGCTAAGATTAGAGAAAATGCACCCATAGTCAACAAATACCTGCATGAATTGGCCCAAGAAAACAAAAAGTTTCATATTGTTGCCATTAAACGAAACAATCAAACTATCATCCCCCGAGGAAATGATCAGATATTACCCAACGATATTCTCTATTTCACCACATTACGAAAATATCTCGACGAAATGCCCACCCTTTTGGGGAAAAAATCGTTCGAAGTCAAAAATGTAATGATTATGGGTGGAAGCCGCATCACCATGCGAACCGTGCAATATCTTCCATCGTATATGAATATTAAGATTATCGAACAAGACAGGGAACGAGCCGAAATGCTCCTTGAAAACGTACCTTCGAATGTAAGCATCTTTTTGGGTGATGGACGCGATGTTGAATTGCTGCAAAATGAAGGAATAACGGAAGCCGATGCTTTTCTGGCTCTTACGGGGAATTCCGAAGCCAACATTCTGTCTTGCCTAATAGCAAAACAGTACGGCGTAAAAAAAACAGTTGCCGAAGTAGAGAATCTGGATTATATCAACATGGCAGAGCGCTTCGATATCGGAACAATTATCAATAAAAAAGTGATTACCGCGAGCAAAATTTACGAACTCCTGCTCAAAGCCGATGTTTCAAATATTAAATGCCTTACCTTTGCCAACGCAAATGTGGGCGAGATTGTGGCTAAGCCTAACTCGAAAGTGACCAAAAAATTAATCAAAAATCTCAATCTGCCACCGGATATTACTTTCGGTGCTCTCATACGGAATGGCGAACCCATTTTAGTAGATGGCGACACTCTTATCGAAGCATACGATCAAGTTGTGGTTTTCTTTCTCAGCAAATCGTTGAAAAATATCGAAAACCTATTTAACTGATTCATTTTTTGATGTGATGTGAAGGGGGAATACAAATAAAAAACCCTGCGAAACCAATTTCGCGGGGTTTTTATATTATATCACATATCGTACTAATTCGCCGATTTTTTAGTTCCTGAAAAATATCGTATCGTCGACCGCATCAATAATAATGGGTTTGGTTTTATCCACTGTGCCGGCAATGATATCTTTCGCCAACCGGTTGAGTATTTTACGCTGAATAACCCGCTTCACGGGACGCGCACCAAATTGAGGATCGTATCCTTCTTTTGCAAGACTTTCTACTGCTGCTTCGGTATATTCCAGTTGCACACCATTGTTTTCGGCAAGCATTTTCTTTACATTTTCGAGCTGCAGGCGAACAATTTGCTTGATTTCCTCTTGTGTCAGTGGCATAAACATAATAATCTCATCTACACGATTCAAGAACTCGGGACGAATTCTGACTTTGAGCATCTCCATTACCGCATTTTTGGTTTCTTCAATAATTTGTTCCCGATTGGAATCGTTGAGTCGTTCGAAATTAGCCCGAATCAAATCCGAACCCATGTTAGAGGTCATGATGATAATCGTGTTTTTGAAATTCACAACCCTTCCTTTGTTGTCGGTCAAACGCCCATCGTCGAGCACCTGCAAAAGCACATTGAACACATCGGGATGAGCTTTTTCGATTTCATCGAAAAGTACCACCGAATAAGGTTTACGTCGAATAGCTTCGGTTAGTTGACCCCCTTCTTCGTAACCCACATATCCCGGAGGTGCACCAATCAGTCGGGTAACACTGAATTTCTCTTGATACTCACTCATATCGATACGCGTCATCATGTGCTCATCGTCAAACAGGCACTCAGCCAACGCTTTTGCCAATTCCGTTTTACCAACACCGGTCGTTCCGAGAAAAATAAACGAACCAATGGGTCGTTTGGGATCACTCAGTCCGGCACGATTCCTACGGATAGCATCGGCAACAGCTTTAATCGCTTCATCCTGCCCGACAACCCGTTTGTGAAGTTCATCTTCAAGAGAAAGCAGTTTTTCGCGCTCGCTCTGCAACATTTTCGATACAGGAATACCTGTCCACTTCGACACAATTTCGGCAATATCTTCCGCATCTACTTCTTCTTTAATTAACGGATGATCGCCCTGTATTTCACGAAGTTGCTTTTGCAGTTCTTCAATTTCTCTTTCTTTTTCCTTGATCTTTCCGTAACGCAATTCGGCAACTTTACCGTAATCGCCCTCGCGTTCGGCTATTTCTGCTTGAATTCTTGCTTGTTCGATTTCGGACTTGTTCTGCTGAATTTTATCGATGATTTCTTTTTCGGCGAGCCATCGGGCTTTATACTCCGCTTCTTGTTCTTTCAACTCCTCAATCTGCTTTGTGAGGAGTTCTTCTTTTGCTGTATCCTTTTCGCGCCTGATAGCTTCACGTTCAATTTCTAACTGCTTGATTCTACGTTGAATCTCATCGAGTTCTTCCGGTACAGAATCAATTTCCATACGCAATTTGGCCGCTGCCTCATCGATCAAGTCAATTGCCTTATCGGGCAAAAACCGATCGGTAATATACCGCTGCGACAATTGCACGGCAGCGATAATCGCCTCGTCTTTAATACGTACCTTATGATGATTTTCGTACCTTTCCTTCAATCCTCGCAGAATGGAAATGGCATCGGCTTCACTGGGTTCTTCAACCATTACAACCTGGAAACGGCGCTCCAAAGCCCTGTCTTTTTCGAAATACTTCCGATATTCGTCCAAGGTAGTGGCACCAATCGTACGCAATTCGCCGCGAGCCAGTGCCGGCTTCAATATATTAGCGGCGTCCATAGCGCCCGAAGTTTTTCCTGCCCCTACCAGCGTATGAATTTCATCGATAAACAAAATGATTTCGCCGTCGGATTTCACTACTTCGTTGATTACAGCCTTTAAGCGCTCTTCGAATTCACCCTGATATTTGGCACCGGCAATTAAAGCACCCATATCCAGCGAATAAATTTGCTTGCTTTTCAGGTTTTCAGGAACGTCGCCACGAACAATACGACGTGCTAGTCCCTCCACGATAGCTGTCTTACCGGTTCCGGGTTCACCAATCAAGATGGGATTATTTTTCGTCCTCCGACTCAATATCTGCAATACACGACGAATCTCTTCATCACGCCCAATAACAGGGTCCAACTTACCCTGACGCGCCATTTCGGTAAGATTAATCGCATATTTGCTCAATGCCTGATAGGTTTCTTCTGCTGTCTGGCTAGTGACTTTTTCGCCTTTCCTAAGCTCTTTTATCGCCAATTCCAGCTGATTTTCAGAAACCCCTTGAGCTTTCAAAATCTGCGAAGCAGAACTTTTTTCGCTTACTAAAGCCAGTAACAAATGTTCGAGCGAAACAAACTGATCGCCCATGCGCGTCGCATAATCGGCTGCTTTCTGGAAAACCGCATTTGTTTCGCGACTCAGCATTGGCTCACCGCCCGAAACACGCGGATACGAATCGATCTCTCTATCAACCGCTGCTTCTAATGCACGAACGTTTACACCCAACTTTTGAAACAGAAAATTGGTCACATTCTCACCTACCAGCATCACACCTTTCAGCACATGTGCCGGTTCAATTATCTGTTGATTGTTTGCTTGTACTAAATCGATTGCCTTTTGTACAGCCTCTTGTGCTTTAATGGTAAAATTATTAAAATTCATAATTATATTTTTTATTTTATAATTCCCTTCTCGTTTTAAGGAAATCAAAATTCTTGCCAAAAAATCTTTTATGACGTTTTGACAGATTCCATCGCTGTTTTATCGGATATAATTCGGTTTTTCCAAACCATATCCCTTTTTCTTGTCTTCTATTTTCAATAAGAAAGCAAAAAGAACAGCTAAAAAACCAAAGCCCGCAAAAATGAGCATCGGAAGAGTATAATCGTACGTATTTACCGTTAATCCGTCGCGAACGGTTTGCCCGGTTATACAATATTTATCTAATACCCATCCGATCAACAAAGGAACACCCATTAATCCCCAGTTTTGGACCCAGAAAATCAAAGCCATTGCCGTTCCTAATTGTCTCTCGGGAACAATTTTCGTTACCGAAGGCCACATAGCAGAAGGAACCAGCGAAAAAGCAATACCAAGCAGAATGACCAGCAAAATAGCAATCACCCAATTATTCAAAAACGGAACGGCAAACAGTAAATGAACAACAATCAACAACATAGACCCCCAAATCATGATAGAAGCCCCCTTTCCCATCCTATCGTAAATATTTCCAAACAAAGGTGTTAACAAGATGGTGCCGAAAGGCAACAACGAGGGAATAACTCCAGCCAAATCGATATCAACTCCAAACTTATTTACCATCAAATCGGTGGCATATTTCAAAAAAGGAAAGACAGCCGAATAAAACAACACACAAAGAATAGCAATAAACCACCACCCCTTGTTGGTTACAATATTTCGGATATCCGATATTTTGAATTCCTCTTCGTCGACATCCTCGTTGGCGTCGGCAATCGACCGATCCAATTTCTTATCCATAAAAACATACACAATAAACGACAATAGTCCTATACAAAGTGCGATCATGCCCACCAACACCGAACGCGAAACATCAATCATTCCCGTAAATTTTGCTATAGGAACCGAAAAAGCCAAAGCAAAGGCAGTACCCACACGAGCCAAAGCCACCTGCAATCCCATAGCCAAAGCCAATTCCTTACCTTGAAACCATTTGTAAATCACTTTGGTTACGGTGATACCCGCAACTTCAACACCAACAGCAAAAGTGGCATATCCGATGCTGGCAAAAAAAACCTGAGATTTTATTCCCAGTATACTACTGCCTTGAAGTGAGCCGGTCGATATTGCCCAATATTGTATTGCCGTACCGATTACCATAATCAATGCTGCTCCAAAACCGGTTATCCGGACACCTACTTTATCGAGAATAATCCCCCCGAAAATCAACATCAAGAGAAAAACATTGAACCATCCGTAAGCACTCGTAAATGTTCCATATTCGCTACTCGTCCAGCCAATCTGCCCTT
>JAAZMQ010000006.1 GCA_012798745.1 Bacteroidales bacterium | reverse complement strand
CTTGCCAGCCCTTGGCATTGGCGAAATGTTGAACACGATATTCCGGGTAACGAATATCAAATGATGGATTACGGTTTATTTGAAGATTTTAAATTGATCTCTTATGACAAACAATAAATTATTTTCAGCAGTTATGGAAAGAAATAATGTCGTTCGCATCGGTTTATTTGGCGTTGGTCTCGACACCTATTGGGGGCAGTTTGACGGACTACTCGATCACCTGAAAAAATATCAGCAGCAAATCAAAGAAAAAATTGAAAGTTTTGGCGTAGAAGTAGTGGATGCCGGTATGGTGGATAATCTCGTAAAAGCCGAAAAGGCAGCAAATTTACTTAAATCGAGTGACGTGGAACTGGTATTCCTTTACATTTCCACTTATGCCCTTTCATCAACCGTTTTACCGGTGGCACAGAGAATAAAGGTTCCCATCGTGTTATTGAATTTTCAACCTGTTTCTCAACTTGATTACGAAAAATTTAATAACCTGAATGACAGGGGAAAAATGACTGGTATTTGGCTTGAACATTGTCAAGCTTGTTCGGTACCCGAAATCGCAGGAGTTTTTAATCACGCTGACCTTCGATATGACATTGTTACCGGTCATCTCCAAGACGAAATGGCATGGGAAGAGATAAAAAAATGGGTTGAAGCTGCTAAGGTTGCGAAAGCCCTACGTAACAACCGCATGGGAATATTAGGGCATTATTACAGCGGAATGCTAGACGTGTATACCGATCTTACCAAGCAAAGCACTGTTTTCGGTACTTATTTCGAAATGTTGGAAATGTGTGAATTGAAAAAATACCGGGATGAAGTTACACAAGAACAGTTGGACACCAAAATTGCCGAATTTCATTCCGCTTTTGATGTGGTTCCTGAATGCGATCCTGCTGAAATCGAACGTGCTGCTCGTACATCGGTAGCTCTTGACAAACTGGTAACTGCTCACCGACTTGGTTCGCTAGCATATTATTACGAAGGTCAACCCGGAAATGAATATGAAAATATTGTCACCTCGGTCATTGCAGGAAATACACTGCTTACAGGAAAAAACATCCCTGTTGCAGGAGAATGTGAAATAAAAAATGCACATGCCATGAAAATTATGGCGGAATTCGGAGCAGGCGGTTCCTTCTCAGAATTTTATCTGATAGACTTCAAGGACGACGTGGTATATCTTGGACACGACGGACCGGCGCATTTCGCCATTGCCGAAGGACGAGTGAAATTGGTGCCGTTACCGGTTTATCATGGAAAACCCGGGAAAGGGTTATCCATTCAAATGAGCGTAAAAAACGGACCAGTAACCCTACTATCGGTTGTAGAAGGAAAAGATGATGTCTTTTTATTAGTAGCTGAAGGAGAATCAGTAGCAGGGCCTATACTGAAAATCGGCAATACCAATAGTCGCTACAGGTTTTCACTCTGCGCTAAAGAATTTGTCGATCGTTGGTCAAAACAAGGACCGGCACATCACTGTGCCATAGGAGTGGGCCATATTGCCGAAAAAATAAAGAAATTAGGCCATCTAATGGGATTGAATGTAGTAAAAATTTGCTAACTTGCAATCGGCAGATAAAACTTCAAATATCCCAAACCAATCAAATAAACTAATCGATTTGAGGATGAATAAAATCAACAAAAAAAATTTGATTTTATTCCTTCAATAACTGAAATTTTAAGCGATAAATTCAGCAAAAATGAAAAAAACAACTCTTTTTCTTTCGATTCTTTTTTTATTTCTCACTGGTTTTCGAGGCTATTCCCAAATCGTTTTTACGAACCTGAAGTGCGAATACCTCCACAATCCTATCGGAATTGATGAACCTCATCCCCGTTTTACATGGCAAATAAAATCAGAAAAACAAGGAATATGCCAAAAAACATACCAATTAGTGGTTGGAACAATACCCAAAGAAGTATCCAAAGGCCAAGGAAATATCTGGAATTCGGGAACAGTAAATTCTTCTTTTATCCCGGCAATTTATCAAGGACCTCCACTACAACCCTTCACTCGGTATTTCTGGAGTGTCCGAATACAGGATGAGAAAGGTATATGGTCGGACTGGTCAACGTCAGCTTATTTCGAAACAGGTATGATACAAAAGGAAAACTGGAAGGGTCAATGGATTACCGATACTTACGATTACAATGTAAAACCGGCTCCTTATTTTCGAAAAGAGTTCATCATAAATAAACCCCTGTCTTCAGTAAGGGCTTACATTGCCGTTGGCGGATTGTATGAACTTTTCATCAACGGTAAACGTATCGGAGATCACAGGCTCGATCCGACGTATACTCGTTTTGATCGTCGTAATCTATATGTTACCTACGATGTAACGGAAAATTTACAAGAAGGGAAAAATGTCATCGGGGTGCTGCTAGGTAATGGTTGGTATAACCACCAATCAACCGCTGTGTGGTATTTTGATAAAGCACCGTGGCGTGCACGTCCGAAATTTTGTATGGATTTACGCATGATTTATTCGGATGGTTCTGTTGAAACCGTTTCAACCGGACAAGATTGGCAAACCCATTTCAGTCCTGTGATTTTCAACAGCATTTATACCGGGGAACATTATGATGGCCGACTAGCACAACCCGGATGGAATACAGCCGATTTTGATACAAGAAAATGGAACAATTCGATAGCTACCGGATCTCCTTCACAAAATATTACAGCACAAGCATTGCACCCAATTCGCAATGTAACAAAAATTCCTGCAGTCGAAATGAAAAAATTAGACGAGCATACATGGCTATTTGATTTTGGAAGAAACATAGCGGGAGTAACACAAATAAAGGTTTCCGGAAGAAAAGGAACCATTATCCAACTGAAACATGCCGAACGATTGGATTCAACCGGCCGTGCAGACCTTTCTAACATCAATGTCCATTACCGCCCAACGGATGATTCTGATCCCTTTCAAACCGATATTTTTATCCTTAACGGCCAGGAGGAAGAAACATTTATGCCGAGATTCAACTATAAAGGATTTCAATATGTGGAAGTAACTTCTGATCAACCATTAAAACTTACCAAAGAGAGTCTGACTGCTTATTTTATGCACAGCGATGTACCGCAAATAGGGAAAATCCATTCTTCGAATAATACGTTAAACAAAATATGGGAATCAGCCAATGCCTCCTATCTTTCTAATTTGTTTGGATACCCGACAGACTGCCCTCAGCGAGAAAAAAATGGTTGGACGGGTGACGCACACATTGCAGTTGAAACCGGACTTTATAATTTTGATGGAATTACTGTGTATGAAAAATGGTTGGCCGACCATCGTGACGAACAACAGCCAAACGGTGTGTTGCCTGCTATTATTCCTACCGGTGGATGGGGATATCAATGGGGTAACGGTCCCGACTGGACTAGCACTATTGCCATTATCCCTTGGAATATTTATCTCTTTTACGGTGATTCGCGGCTGCTGAACCAATGTTACGACAATATCAAAAGGTATGTAGATTACATTGATGAACAATACCCTTCAGGAATAACCGACTGGGGATTGGGCGATTGGATCCCGGTAAAATCAGTGACACCCAAAGAATTTACTTCAACTGTTTATTATTATGTGGATGTGCTTATATTATCCAAAGCCGCTAAACTTTTTAGAAAACAATCAGACTATGAAAAATACTCTTTACTAGCTGAAAAGATTAAAAAAGCACTGAATGACAAATACCTTGACCCCAAAACCGGTATTTACGGAAGCGGTTTACAAACCGAACAAAGTGTGCCCTTATACTGGGGACTGGTTCCTGATGAATTAAGGGAAAAAGTGGCTGCTAACTTGGCTAAACGAGTTGAAGCTGATGGCAAACACCTCGACGTAGGACTACTGGGGTCAAAAACAATTCTAAACGCATTAAGTGAAAACGGTTATGCCGGATTGGCTTATGAGGTAGCTTCTCAAGAAACATTTCCTTCATGGGGATGGTGGATTGTAAACGGCGCAACTACTTTCTACGAAAATTGGCCGATAGATGCCAAAAGCGACATTTCCATGAATCATATCATGTTTGGAGAAATCAACGCCTGGTACTATAAAGCATTGGGAGGTATTTTCCCTGATGAAAATCAGCCCGGCTTTAAAAACATTGTATTAAAACCTAATTTTGTACAAGGACTTGATTATTTTGAGGCCACACACGAAGGACCTTACGGAGAAATTCTTTCCTCTTGGAAGAAAAAAGGGAAACAGGTGGAATATAACGTGTCAGTGCCCACAAACAGTGAGGCAACTTTATATTTGAAAAGTAAAAAAATTAAGGAAAACGGAAGATCATTAGATAAAAATCCATGGATAAGAATAAAAGAAACGCAAGAAAATCAAATCGTTTTGGAATTAAAAGCGGGAAATTACCACTTTGAAATCAAATAAACACACAATGAAATTAAATCAATTAACAATCAATGGATTAACTTTTGCAATATTAATTGCTTTAATGCCGAAAGCGATATTCAGTCAAAATGTAAACATAAACGGAAAAGAAAAACAGAAATACGATGTTGCTGCTTATGTCTGGCCATCCTATCATCCTGATGATCGGGCGAAAATTTTCTGGCCGGAGGGTATTGGCGAATGGCAAACGGTGATGAAAAACAAGCCCAAATTTGAAGGACATGAGCAACCACGTTATCCTCTGTGGGGATATATCAACGAAGCCGACCCCTATGTAGCAGAAATGGAAATCAATGTTGCTGCTGATCACGGCATAAATATCTTCATTTTCGATTGGTACTGGTATGATGGTATGCCTTTTTTAGAAGGGCAGCTGAACGATGGTTATCTAAAAGCACAAAATAATGACCGGGTGAAATTTTACCTAATGTGGGCTAATCACGACGTGGATATGCTTTGGGATAAACGTAATGCAGGTAAACCCAATGATGCGTTGATTTGGAAAGGAAGTGTAAATCGCAACGAATTTGAAATAATTTGCCATCGAGTAATCGAAAAATATTTTTCACATCCTTCTTATTATAAGATTGATGGGAAACCTTGTTTTATGATTTACGATCTAAACAATCTTATTAAGGGACTCGGAGGAATCGAAGAAACCAAAGATGCGTTGGATTGGTTCCGAAAAGAGACGGTCAAAGCAGGATTCGAAGGTCTTGATCTGCAACTTGCACTATGGGGAAAAGGAGTAGGAATAGAAATGGTTGAAAACCTCAATTTTGATGGGATAACTCATTATCAATTTGTACATTTTACCAATATTGATAGAAATTATCTTGAAATTTTGAAAGATGTAGCCAAAAAATGGGAAGAAATAGATAAGGATTATAAAATACCTTATTATCCTCATATATCTGTTGGATGGGATAATAATCCACGCTTCGAAATGTTCCGGGAAGGAATTGTGAAAAACAATACCCCGGAAAATTTTGAAAAAGCTTTGCAAATGGCAAGAGAATATGTGGATAACCATCCTAAACAAACTCCACTAATTACAATCAATAGTTGGAACGAATGGACCGAAACCAGTTATCTTATGCCATGCACCATGTATGGATACAGCTACTTGGAGGCTGTAAAAAAAGTTTTCGGGGATACTAACAATAGGTTCTAGCGCAGTTATATACGAAACAAATATCATATAGGTAATCTATTATCTCATAATTAATATTAAAATGTGCCGACAGAATTTGATCATTTTTTTGAGTTTAATCTTCGTTGCTATCGGTTGTCAAAAGCAAAGAAGATTGGAAGTGTATGAGCTTCAATGCGAAAATCTTCACAATCCTTTAGGAATCGACAAAACGACGCCTCGTTTCAGTTGGAAAATCAAAAGCAATAAAAACGGTACCGAACAAAAAGCTTTTCAATTGCTGGTAGCAAGCGACCTGTCGCGTTTAAATGAAGAAGAAGCCGATTTGTGGAATTCAGGTAAAGTAATATCGAGATCAACGATTTTTATTCCCTATAAAGGAAAAAATTTAAATTCCGGTTCAAATGTATATTGGAAAGTACGGGTATGGAACGAAGAAAACAATGTGTCATCGTGGAGCAAACCGGCTCGATTCAGTATCGGATTATTAAATGCAACCGACTGGCAGGCTTCTTATATCGCCTTCCCTACAGATGCAGGTTATCGTGAGTGTCCTCAATTGTATAAAACATTCGAAGTTGCGGATACAACTTCGCAAGTATTTCTTCATGTAAACTCCCTGGGATATCATGAAGTTTACCTTAACGGACAAAAAATAAGCACCGGAGTGCTTGTCCCATCGGTTTCACAATTCGATAAACGGTCATTAATCAACACATACGATGTTTCTTCATCGTTAAAAAAAGGGAAAAACGATTTGATCATTTGGTTGGGCAGTGGTTGGTATACCGAAGGATTACCCGGAGTTGAAAATAATGGCCCGGTAGTGAAAGCTCAAATGGAAAAAATAAAAAATAACCAAAGAGAAATTATTCTGGTTACCGATTCTACTTGGTTGGGGCGAAAAAGCAGTTACATGCGACATGGGGATTGGCGTCCTCATCGTTTCGGAGGAGAAATTATCGATGGCTCGTTAGCAAAAAGTGATTTAGAGGTTGAAAATGGTTCAGGACGAAATTGGGAACCTGTTTCCAAAATATCCATTTCTACCCACGAAGTGATCCCTCAAATGGTGGAACCCAATATCATTGCCGATACTATTTATCCTACTTCTGTTGTTGCCCTCGCTCCGGACACTTTCATTGTGGATATGGGAAAAAATCTGACAGGATGGGTAGAAATCCATTTTCCCCAATTGCAAAAATCTCAATCGATTAAAATGGAATATTGTGACCATCTTCTCGAAGAAGATGAATTTTATGATATGAATCAATACGATTTATATACGGCATCGGGAACTTTACCCGAAGTTTTCATAAATAAATTTAATTACCATGGATTTCGTTATATTCGCATAACCGGATTAAAAGAAATGCCGAAACCGGATTCCGTTAAAGCATTTCTAATTCATACGGATTATAAATCGACAGCAGGATTTGAGTGTTCAGATCCGGATCTGAACCGGATCCATGACATGTTGTTTTATACTCTCCAATGTTTAAGTCTGGGTGGCGATTTGGTCGATTGTCCGCATCTGGAACGACTTGGTTACGGGGGAGATGGAAATGCCTCTACACTTACGGCACAAACCATGTTCGATTTGTCGCCTTTGTATAACAACTGGCTTCAGGCATGGGCAGACGTTATACGGGAGGATGGCGGAATACCCCATACCGCTCCGAATCCTTATCCGGCCGGAGGCGGTCCGTATTGGTGCGGCTTCATTATCACGGCATCATGGAATACATTTCTGAATTATGGGGATACGTTGCTTCTTCAAAAATATTATCCCGTAATGCAAAAATGGTTGGGATATGTTGACAAATACAGTGTGAACGGTCTTTTAAAGCGTTGGCCCGACACAGACTACCGCAATTGGTATCTTGGTGACTGGGCTACCCCAAAAGGGGTTGATCAAACGGCAGAAGCTTCGGTCGATGTGGTCAATAATTCCTTTTTAGTCGTTTGTTTGGATAATATGCAAAAGATTGCTCGTCTTCTCGGAAAAAAGGAAGATGAAACGATATACGCCACAAAAAAAGAACGATTGCAAAAGAAAATTCACAAAACATTCTTTAATGAATCGGACAACACTTACGGAACGGGAACACAAATTGACCTGGCTTTTCCGATGATTGCCGGTGTTGTACCGGAAGATCGGATGAAAGATGTCGAAAAATCCTTTTATAACGAAACGAAAATAAACCGAAAGGGCCATTTTGCCTGCGGATTAGTCGGTATTCCTGTGATAACGGAATGGGCGATAAAAAATAAGGCCGTGGAGCTAATGTATTCCATGCTTAAAAAGCGGGGCTATCCGGGTTATTTATACATGCTCGACAACGGCGCCACAACCACATGGGAACATTGGGATGGCGCACGCAGTCACATCCACAATTGCTATAATGGTGTCGGCTCATGGTTTTATCAAGCCATAGGCGGCATATGTCCGGTAGAAAATGTCCCTGCATACCGAAAAGTACGTATTCAACCTCAAATTCCCAAGGGAATCTCATGGGCTAAAACATTTAAAGAAACTCCTCTAGGAAAACTTTCGGTTAACTGGGTTTTAGAAGCGGATCAAACAATAAAAATCGATCTTGAGATTCCTGTAGGAATGGAGCTCGAAGTCATTTTGCCAATCGGAGTCAACCAATTCACTCTCGAAGGTAAAAAACATCAATTACAGAATGATAATGTACAAACAGTAATGCTAAAAAGCGGGAAATACAAAATCAGCTATAAAAATCCGCTTTAAATTTAATTAAATTACAACGATTGGATTCGAATCTATCAAAAATTAAACAATTTTCGTATGAAAATTCATTTAAAAAATAAAGGTATCCACCCTATTATTTTTATTGTGATAGGCAATATCATTTTATTAACATGCACATCATTTTTAAATCTTCCAAAATCTCGACAATGGGCAGATGATTTATTGAATGAAAACACATTTAAAAATCCCGATAAGAATTATTATCCCGAAACATGGTTCCATTTTATCGGCGGAAATATTTCAAAAGAAGGCATAACTGCCGATTTGGAGGCGATAGCATCGGCAGGGATATCCGGCATTCAGTTGTTTCACGGACAATTTGGCGGCGCCTGGCCCGGTGTTTCTCCCCAAATCAAATGCCTGAGCGAGTCGTGGAATGAACATATTCAATGGGCAGCAAAAGAATGCGAACGGTTGGATTTGAATTTTACGATGCAGAATTGTCCCGGATGGTCATATGCCGGAGGCCCATGGATCAAACCCGAAAACTCCATGCGTCATTTGGTCTATTCCCGTACCGATATCGAAGGTGGAAGAATCAGAGAAATCCCCCTTACAAAGCCCCGCGAAAGCGAAGAAGAATGGCGTGATTACAAAGATCTGTTTGTCCTGGCCTTCCCGACACCACTCGATGACACCGGAAACCGTATAATTCCGAAAAATGTAAAAAGCAATCGGAATAATTTGCAATGGAAAGAATGTTTATGGGAACAAAAAAATTTGATGTTGCCTCCTTCTCTTTCGGAACCAACCATCATAGATGTTGATTTCAATAAAAAGATCACCCTACGTACGGTTGAATTTCCCCCGATTAATTCGTTTTCCCATGCCTGGTGTTATTCGCCGGGTGTTACCGTTACAATTTATGCCGTTTCATCGGGGAAAACGGAACCCGTTGCCCATATAGAAATGCCTTCGAGCAATTGGCAGGACGACAAGCCGATTTCGATCGCATGCAAGGAGATCCCCTCGAAAGCATATCGCATCGAAATCGAAAATCTGCATGAAATGAACTTATCCTACATAAATTTTTATTCCGCAGCGCGTCAACAAAATTGGGAATCGGAAGGCGCATGGACATTAAGAAGAATAGTAAGGGAAAACCATCCGGAACAATCGGAAAACACATGGATTGATCCGAAAAAAATCATCGACATTACTTCCAAAATGAATTTGGACGGCACTCTTTCTTGGGATTCCCCAAAAGGAAAATGGACCATTCTGCGCATCGGCCATATCAACACAGGCATGAAAAACGGTCCGGCTCCGCCCGAAGCTACCGGGTGGGAATGCAACAAGTTGGATGTCTCCGGAATAAAAACACACTTTGACGGATATATAGGGCGATTAATAAACGAAAACGACGGCATTCTGAATAAAGGATTGCTGCATGGCTTATTGTTGGACAGTTGGGAATGCAAAACCCAGACCTGGACTTTAAAATTAGATACCATTTTTTATAAAAAATGGCATTATCCGTTACTTCCGATGATTCCTGCATTATTTGGCTATGTTGTTGATAACCCGGAAAACACAGCACGTTTTTTGCGGGACTGGCGGGTTACCCTGAACGATTTACTGGTAAACAATTTTTTTGGAGAAATAAAAACTCTCGCAGAAAACAACGGGTTGAAAGTTTCGTTTGAAACAGCCTGCGGCGATGTGTTCCCCGGCGATATTATGGAATACTACAAATATGCAGACATACCCATGTGCGAATTTTGGCAACCCAAGATGGATTCCTATGTGGGGAGTATCGAGTTCAAACCGGTAAAACCCTGTGTATCGGCTGCACGTATGTACGGGAAAAAAAGGGTAGCTGCCGAAGCCTTTACTTCATTTAATTTGACATGGGATGAGCATCCGCGTTTTTTAAAAGACAGAGCTGACGAACATTTTGCAAGAGGAGTAACCCATCCCGTTTTTCACACCTATACCCATAATCCCAGGACGGATTTTCTGCCTCCCGGTTCCTCCTTCGGCTCCGGCATCGGTACACCGTTTTTACGCTTACAGACCTGGTGGCAACACATGCCTTATTTTACCACCTATTTGGCAAGATGCACGTATATGCTTGAATGTGGGCGTCCCGTTTCGGATGTATTGATGTATCTGGGCGATGAACAGAATCACAAACCTCCACAATCTTTAGATTTTCCGGAAGGTTATTCTTACGATTACTGCAATCCTGACGCACTACTCAATCGCTTATCGGTTAAAGATGGCGAAATAATTACTCCCGAAGGAATTTCATACCGCATACTATGGCTTTACGATTGCAGACGCATGTTGCCTGAAACACTGGAAAAAATTCTTTCCTTTGTCAAGCAAGGAATACTATTGGTAGGAGATCCCCCTTCTAATATTGCGACTTTAAGCGGAAGCAAAAAAACAAAATTACGTTTCGAAAGGGCTGTCAAAGAACTGTGGGGCGACGGCAAGGAAAAAATACGCAAAGTAGGTAAAGGGAAAGTTTATCGAAGCAGTATCGAATCGGTTTTAAATGCCGAAAAAATTCGACAGGATATAAATGTGAACTTCTCTGATGTTCCTTGGTTGCATCGACAAACGAACAATGCCGACTTCTATTTTGTTTCTGCTCCTGCAGATAAGGGATATAATGGGAATATTTCCTTCCGCTGCAAAGGTTCTGCAGAGATATGGGATCCATTGACAGGAAAAATCACAAAAGCATCATCCATAATAAACAAGGATGGCTGTACTACTATCGAAATGAATATGCCGGCCGGCACTTCCTGTTTCGTTGTCTTTCGGAAAAACGAATCTAGGGAGGCAAAAAATTCTCTTTCCTATGCCGCCAAAATGGAAATACGGACTCCTTGGAAAATTTATTTTCCGTCCGGTTGGGGAATCCCCGATTCGCTTATTTCCGTCAATCAATTAATGGCATGGAAAGATCTTCCGTTAACAGACGAAGGCAAATCCTTTTCGGGTACGGCTGTTTATACTACTACTTTTAATATAGATAAAAAAGAAGGAATACATTATGCTTTGGATTTGGGACGCGTCGAAGTTGTAGCCAAAGTTAAACTTAATGGGGAGGATGTCGGAACAAGATGGACTTATCCCTACCGAATGGAGATTACCGACTATCTTAAAAGCGGGGAAAATACAGTGGAGATAGCCGTGACCGGTACGTGGCATAACCGCCTTGTTTATGATGCAAATTTACCTGAAAAGGAAAGAAAAACCTGGACTATTAATGGACCTGACCCAAAATCGTCCTTAAAAGAATACGGTTTACTTGGTCCTGTTTGTATCAATTACACAAATCAAAATTAAGAAAACACAAATCTTAATCCATTTGGTATTTATTTTACCATTTTTTCAAGGCTTTGTGTTTATAATCAAAAAAAGTTCCGGCAACTAAAAAATAAAACTTTATTACAGTAACTCAGAAATCAAAGAAATAAAACAAAATGAAAAGCAACTTAAAATTAATAAGCATCATCAGTTTGTTGTTGACAGGCAATTTTTTCTCATATGCTTTGCCTCAAAAAGAGAATGACAAGAAATCAAATGATCAATATTTCATAGCAGCCTACATTTGGCCATCGTGTCACCATGATGAACGGTTCGGTAACATGCTATGGCCGGAAGGAACCGGTGAATGGGAAGTGATAAAAAAAGGGACCCCACGTTTTGAAGGCCATTACCAACCCCGTCTACCATTGTGGGGTTACGAGATGGACAATGATCCGAAAGTAGTGGAGAGATGGATTGATGTCGCCGTTGATCATGGTGTCAATGTTTTTGTGTATGACTGGTATTGGTATGACGGAGGGCCTTTCCTTGAAAGTGCTCTCAATGACGGATTCTTGAAAGCAAAAAACAATTCGAAAATGCAGTTTTATATCATGTGGGCAAATCATGATGTAAAACGAAATTATTGGAATGTACACAAGTTTAAAGACGACACATCACTGCTCTGGAAGGGAGCTGTAGATTGGGAAAATTTTAAAATTATTGTCGACAGAGTGATAAACCAATATTTTAAACAACCCAACTATTTCAAAATTGATGGCAAACCGGTATTTTCCATTTTCAGTATAGAAAATTTGCTGGAGAGTTTTGGAGGAAGTATTGAAGAAACTTGCAAAGCATTGGATTATTTCAGAGAAAAAGTAAAAAAAGCCGGTTTCCCCGATTTACACATCCAGTGGAATCAGGGTGGAGGCTCAGTTATGTCAAAAGAAACAGCCACTCGATTCGCCCAAAGAGTGAAAGATATGGGATTTAACAGTGTCGCTATGTACAACATGGGAGGACTGAATGAAGATTATTTGGTGTATGGTTCCAATTCGCTAAAAATAAGGGCACAATTGGATTCAATTTTAGATGTCCCGGTATTTCCATGTGTTTCTATTGGTTGGGACGACACACCGAGATTTCCAGAAAAAGGAAAAAAAGATGTGGTACATTATCATAACACACCTGTTAGTTTTGCCGCTTTACTTTTCAAGGCAAAAGAATATGCGGACAACCATCCCGACCAACCCAAGCTCATTACCATCAATGCTTGGAACGAATGGGTAGAAGGTAGCTATTTGCTGCCCGATATGTTGAATGGATTCGGCTATCTGAATGCTGTGAAAAAAGTTTTCGAGAATAATAAAGACAAATAAAAAATTAAGCTTCCTCTGACCTTGAAATGTCTACAAAAAAATCTACACAAAAATTAGAATTTAGATATTTAAATAGTAAAGCATATGAAAACATTATCATTTAAAAAACGAAACATTGTTGTTCTGTTTTTTCTCTTTCTTGGTTTTGCTTTATTCTCTCAAAATGAAATGTCCGGAGAAATGTTCAATTTAGCCAAGATAAAAAGCGGAGTGAGAAACAAGCGGATCAGCAGTTATGATCAAAGTGGCGGAAACAGCGATTGTTTGACGGGAATAAAATCCGGTGAAAGAAAGGCCATCGCGGAAATAAAAGGAAAAGGAGTGATTACTCATATCTGGATTACGATTGCTCCCTCTCCTGCCGAATTGAGCAGAAACGACATCATCCTGCGAATGTATTGGGATGGTAACGAATATCCCTCGGTAGAATCGCCTATCGGTCCCTTTTTTGGTCAAGGATGGAACGAACAGTACAACTATTCTTCCTTTCCACTGAATGCAGGGCCTACAAACGGCACCGGACTCTCCTGTTATTTTGCCAT
>JAAZMQ010000353.1 GCA_012798745.1 Bacteroidales bacterium | reverse complement strand
TGATCAGAAACGATCAGAGCGCAATCGGAGCCCAGCTCTTGCAGCAATTCGAGCAAGAAATAACTAGAGTGAACGCGGTTCTCGAAAGAAGTCGCCAAAGGTAGGTGTGACATGTGAAAGGAACAGACGTTAAGGAACACGCGGAGCTTTATCTAAACACAACGGTAGAGGATTCTGCGGTTTTAATGCTCATCAACGAGAGTTTGAATATGATCGGTGATCTAGCACTCAACGACCAGGAAGTCACGATTACAACAAGTGTGGGGGGGGAATGGAAGCCCCTTCCCGACGACACAACGAACGTTAAAGCGGTATATTCCGGAAACAATGCGGTAGATGATTGGTACGTCCGCGGTATGCGAATTCGATTCCAAAGACCGGGAACATACCAAGTTGTTATCCGGCAAATGATACCGGAAATCGAAAGTTTGTCTGATGAGATACAAGTTCACCCACTTTTCAAGATGGCGATACTATCTTACGTGCGAGGTATGCTCAAAATGATCGACGATGATCAAAGCGCGGATGGACAAGCCCTCTTAGCTCAATTCAAAGAAGAAAGCCTTAAAGCGTTCAACCTCTTAGAACGCATTAGAAATCGGGGGATATAGGCGGTGATGGAAAATGACAGGTTCGGAAATTCGCCATGCCGTGGAGACATACGTAGGCAAGTCGGTTGATGCCGACATTATGCTTGTCGCAATCAATGAGGCGATCAGGAAAATAGGCGACATGGGGCTTTTGTATGGCGAGATCACGGTCTCTGATGCGGAAGCCGGAATGGTCTATTATTTGCCTAACGATCTTCTTAATGTCTTTGCTGTTTTCGACCAACAAGGACAGCCTTATGAGGGGTGGCGAGTAGCTGGTGATCAGATCACATTCGAGAATCCCGGAACCTATACAATATCTGCAAGAAAACTCGGGAAGAAGATGGTTTCGTTAAGTGAAGAAGCGGATATTCACGAAGTCTACCACAGTGCTATTGTGGATTATGCTCGCAGGTTCGTAATGGAAGCAAAGTCAGAAAACCTCAAACACAAGACTATGCGTTTTGATCGTTTCGAGGCCGATGTAATAAATGCGTTTCGATTTTTGAGACGGCAAAGGCAGCCGCGGACAATTAGGGTGGTGAGGTGATTGGAAAGACAACTTATCACATTCGGAGATTTTTCAGGCGGGCTAAATGTAGATGTTTCGCCGGATCAGATGGCCGCAAACGAGCTCGTTGTTGCCGACAACATTGATCTAGGTGAAAGGGGGGGAGCTGGGAAACGGTACGGAACGGAGTTTGTAAACGGGGCATCGTATGCAAGCAGAATGGGTCAAATATTCGAGTGGCCAAGAAATGATGGTTCTGTAATTCTAATGGGTACGACGGGAAACACGCTGAATCGTATTGCCAACAATGGAAGCATAACTAGTCTGCAGGCTTTAGCCAAGGATCGGGTATCGATGTTCTTTCTCAATGACAATTTGTATTTTCTCGATGGTCAACAATACAGATCATATGACGGTTCTTCGGTATCTACAGTAAGCGCACATTCCGATCCCGAGAATGATTTAGACCCCATCCGTAGGTGCACGTTTGCGGTCCGACATCCGAAAAGTTTGAGAATGTTTTTTGCAGGCGACAGTCAAGACCGAGCGGCTGTCTATTACAGTGAACCAAACATGCCCAATTTTGTTAAGGGAACATCGAAAATGTATCCAACGAATGCCGATGGGCCCGTTACGGCGCTTGCGGTATTTGTTGATGCCGTCCTCGTGTTCTTCAAGAATTCAATTTGGGTGTGGCGAGGGGTCGATCCGGAATCCGATGCAATTTGGCACAAACTTCCGACATCGGAAGGGACGATTTCCCCGGATACGATTTGCTTAACAACGGACTCTTTGACATATCTTGGTAACAGAGGGATATTCTCGTTAAGCCCTTCCATTATCGGAGTAAATGCCGAGATAAATCCCGGTAGGGGCATGATTGTGAACGTGGCTAAAGATAAAGTTGAATCTATTCTAAAAAGTATTACGCATCCAGAAAAAGCGGTAGCAGAATTCTATTCAAAAGAAGGTCTTTATCTCTTATCGTATTGTGACGACGGAAGCGGAATCAACAACCGAATTCTGGTCCTTGATCAACAGGGGGCATTCGTAAGGTGGACTGGAATTCAAGCAAATGATATCTGCCACAGATTGGACGGAGAGTTGTTGTTCGCTAGCACAAACTATTTGTTGCGCCGCAAAGATTGGTACAGGGATGCTCTGCCCAGCGGTCAGTATGTAGGCATTCCTGCCGTCATGGAGACTCCCAAATACAGTCTTGGATCCCCTATGCATCGAAAGCTGCTCACTAAATATCAGGCAGCCATACAAGGACAACT
>JAAZMQ010000064.1 GCA_012798745.1 Bacteroidales bacterium | reverse complement strand
TTGCACCACGTTATCACGCCCGCGACACGGCAATCGTGCTAGCCCATTTAATGGGGGCAAAAACATTGTTGGGGTCCGCCACTCCCGCTATTGAATCGTTTTACAACGCAAAAAGAGGTAAATACGGCCTTGTTACACTAACAAGACGTTTCGAAGAAGTGCTCATGCCGGAAATTATTATCGAGAATACCAAAGAACTACGTCGAAAAAAGAAAATGAAATCCATTTTCACCCCTACCCTTATCGATCATATCCGGCAAGCACTGGAGAATGAAGAACAGATTATTCTCTTTCGCAACCGAAGAGGGTTTGCACCAAGAATAGAATGTAAACTTTGTGCATGGACTCCCAAATGTAGGCATTGCGATGTAACTCTTACCTATCATAAATACCAAAACGAGTTGATATGTCACTATTGCAATAGGGCTTATGCCACACCCACAGAATGCCCTGTATGTCACGAAAAAAGTTTGGAATTTATCGGTCAAGGAACAGAACAAGTTGAAGAAGAAGTTTTGCGCCTTTTCCCGGGAACAAATGTCGCCCGTATGGACACCGACACGACACAGGGAAAAAACGCATATGAGCGAATCATCACCGATTTCCAAAATAAAAAGATTCAGATATTGGTAGGTACTCAAATGGTTTCGAAAGGTTTGGATTTCGATAATGTGAGCGTGGTAGGAATTATTGCTGCCGACAGCCTGTTAAATTATCCCGATTTTCGCTCCCATGAACGCGGATTTCAACTCATGATGCAGGCAAGTGGGCGTGCCGGACGGCGCAACAAGCGCGGAACAGTTATCATTCAAACTACGCAGCCCGAACTACCCATTTACCAATTTATTGCTGAGAACAATTATGAAGGGTTTTTCAATATGCAATTAGCAGAACGAAAAATTTTCAAATACCCCCCCCTCTATCGCTTAATTTCTATTGAATTGAAAGACAAAAACGAACAACGAGCCGATGCCGCTTCACATTATTTTGCCAACATATTACGTGGCTCTCTTCAAGACAAAATACTTGGACCGAATAAACCGGTTATAAGCAGAATCCGATCGTATTATATTCGCGAAATTCTGCTTAAACTAGAAAATAATTTATCAACCTCATTCGTAAGAAAATGTATTCGCCAAACTGAACAGCGTATGCGAGAAAAACCGGAATTCAGATACGTCGTATTAAACTATGATGTAGATCCCGTATAACATGTTGCCCACCTACAAAACAACAAAAAAACCGACATTACAAAAAGCAATGCCGGTTTTTTTGCCTATTTTCTTCATCCCATTCACATGGAATATCATTTCATTTCAATTTCTTCTTTGAGGTCTATTTCGTTTCCATCTTTATCGTAAAATACATATTCTAAAAATCCAAGACTTTGATCCGGGATAATTTTTATGTTTACATTGTATTTTTTCCTCCATTGATGCTTCAACGAAAATAACCCCCTTTCTACATACGCTGCCACATAGGGATGAATATGCAGACTAAATTTCTTCACTTTGAGTTTATTGGCCAAATAATCAATTTTACCTTCCAGTGTGTCGGTAAACAAAAGAGACGATTTGATTTTTCCTTTACCAAAACATGTGGGGCAAACTTCACTGGTAGCAACTTCTATTTCGGGGCGCACACGTTGACGAGTTATCTGCATTAAACCGAACTTACTTAGAGGCAATATATTGTGTTTAGCTCTATCGTGAGCCATAAAATCTTGCATTTTAGCCAGTAAATTGGTTCGATGCTCGCCTTTGATCATATCGATGAAATCGATCACAATAATTCCCCCCATATCACGCAAACGTAATTGACGGGCAATTTCTTCGGCCGCCGCTACGTTTACTTCAAATGCGTTTTCCTCTTGTCCGAGCGACGATTTGTTTCGGTTTCCGCTATTTACATCGATAACATGTAAGGCTTCGGTATGCTCAATAATCAGATAGGCACCATTTTTGAAAGTGACCGTTTTCCCAAAAAGCTGTTTAATTTGTTTCGTAACACCAAAATTGTCCATGATAGGCAAAGCACCTGTGTAAAGTTTGACGATATTCTTCCTGTCAGGTGCAATAAGACCTACATAATCGGCAATTTGTTTGGCTACGTCTTTATCATTAACATGAATATTTTCAAAAGAGGGATTAAAAATATCGCGAAGCAAAGCAACTGTTCGTGAGGTTTCTTCATAAAGGAGTGCAGGTGCTTTTGCTTTCAACAACTTTTTACATGTGTCTTCCCACTTCTGAATCAACAATTTGAGCTCCGCATCAAGTTCGGCAACACGTTTTCCCTCGGCATTGGTACGAATAATCACACCAAAATTTTTGGGTTTTATACTCTGCACAAGTTGTCGCAAACGAGCACGCTCTTCGCGTGATTTTATTTTTTGTGATACCGATACTCTGTCAATAAACGGTATCAGTACCAGAAAACGACCGGCAAAAGAAATCTCAGCGGTCAACCGTGGACCTTTGGTTGAAATGGGTTCTTTAGCAATCTGTACAAGGATTTCTTGACCCACTTTCAAAACGTCAGTTATACTGCCACTTTTGTCGATATTGGGCTGCAGCTTCATTTTCTGAACCTGCGGTATTTTTTTCTTATT
>JAAZMQ010000063.1 GCA_012798745.1 Bacteroidales bacterium | reverse complement strand
CGGAAGTATACGTACCTACCAAGAGATACATTTCACCGGTTTGCGGAACCTCTATAACCGCTTGCTGAGCTTTATCCGAAGTTTCTTTTCGATTCTTTTTCTCGGTGCACGAAAACAACAAAACAATCAACGCTAGTACGTAAATGATATTTTTATTCATTTTGAAAATTTTATGCGATTTTGAATTGCGAATGTAACGCATTTTTTCGAAAAAGCAGATAATAACAAAGTAATTTAAGTAAAATTGAAAATGAAAAGTTGCAAATATGGCTTTCTCTCACTACTTTTGCACTTTATTTCGGAGTAAATTGAAATAATAAAACAGCTATGCTTACAAAGATTTTGTCGGTTTCAGGAAAACCGGGATTGTACAAACTCATATCAACCGGTAAAAATTTGAACATTGTAGAATCGTTAACAGATGGCAAACGGTTTCCCGTTTACATAACAAAAAGAGTAATAGCCTTAAGCGATGTGTCTATTTATACCGAGGAAGGCGATGTGCCCCTAAAAACAGTACTTACCAAAATAAAAGAAAAAGAAAAAGGGGAAAAGGTACCGTTCAATTCAAAGACTCCGAACAAAGAACTCTTTGCTTATTTTGCTGAAATACTTCCCAACTACGATAAAGACCGTGTATACGCATCGGATATAAAAAAATTGATTAATTGGTATAATATTCTGATCGAGAATAAGATCGATTTCGAAGCTGAAGGAGCTGAGGGAGCTGAAGAAACTGAGGGAGCTAAGGAAACAGAGGAAGAAGAAAACATCAATGAATCTGCCGATAAAAAAGACGTTTCACCGGAAGCCTCAAAATAAATCAAAAGAAGCTTGACTTGAACACAAAAAACCTTCTCACACGTGCTGGTGCGGGTATCATTTACATAGCCGTATTGCTCGCCGGCATACTGGGAGGAAAATATTCCTTCCTAATTGTCTTCGGCACTATCCTCGGATTCGGATTGTATGAATTTTATAAGGCAATGGAGAAAAACACTTCTCATGCCATCAGTAAAACATTCAACATTGCTTCGGGAATAATTATTTTTCTTTCTACTTATCTTTATCTGGAAAACATCAACGGATATTTGTTCCCCGCAACATCGTTAACTTATTTACTGGCACTAACTGCATCTGCGGTCCTGATTAACCGGGACGATATTTTTCATGCCATCATCTATTCGGTTTTTGGACAAATATACATCACACTTCCTCTTTCTTTGCTGATGCTGCTTTCTTATCAATACAATATCTGGGCAAAAGAATATCATTATTTGCTGGTACTTGCTATTTTTGTCCTAATCTGGATAAACGATACAGCAGCTTATTTTATCGGTTCTCTCATAGGAAAACACAAACTTATTGAACGCATTTCCCCAAAAAAGTCGGTCGAAGGATTTATCAGCGGTATTATTTTTACGCTGCTGGGTTCATTGATCTTTGCTCACAGTTATCCTCAATATCCTTTGAAATTTTGGATAGGCTTCGCGTTGGTCATCTCACTTTTCGGTACAGTGGGCGATTTATTCGAGTCGCTTATAAAACGAACCTGCGGAATAAAAGATGCGGGAAATCTTATTCCGGGTCATGGAGGAATTCTCGACCGTATCGATAGTCTCCTCATTGCCATTCCTGCCGCTTATCTTTATTTAATGATATTTGCGCAATTAATCGACGGAATTCACCCCTGAAATTATAATTTCAATTCTTCATAAACACACATTCCATATCTTTTTTAAATTTAGTAAAATATTTTGATTTTGCTGAACAAAAACATCTATAAAAACGTTTATTCAGCACGGGTTAGGAAGTTTTTACGTTTATTCCCAATAATCTACCAACACAAAGAAAAGGTAATCAACGTAATTTTTAAATATATATGCTATGGACAAAAAAACAATTGGAACAAATGCCGGCATTATTTGGAATTTGCTAAGCAACAAGGAAAAATGGGATATAAAAAAATTAAAAAAAGAAACCGGCTTACCAGAAAAGGATATCTACGCTGCAATAGGATGGTTGGCACGCGAAAACAAAATTGAATTTGAAGAGAGTGGAGGCAACGAATACTATTACCTGATTATTGAATATTATTTTTAATAACAATTCCCATCCGCATAAAGAAACATAAAAAGTCCGAGAAATTCTCAGACTTTTTATTTATCGGCCGAAAACAAAAAAGAGAATTACATGATTCCCCTCTCACGCAATTTCAACTGCCACTTCCATGCCGAAGTCAACGTCTCTTCCAGTGGAGTTTCGGCTTTCCAACCCAGCACTTTATTGGCTTTTTCGGGATTGGCCCATATCTGTTCGATATCGCCTTCACGACGACCTACAATTTGATAATTTAATGGTTTGCCCGTCACTTTTTCAAAAACACGGATCAATTCCAACACCGATACTCCCCTCCCCGTACCTAAATTAAATATTTCCATTTTTTCGTCCGATTTATCTTCAAGTATACGATCCATTGCAACCAGATGAGCACGCGAAAGATCCATCACATCTATAAAATCGCGAATGCATGTACCATCCGGTGTATTATAATCGTTCCCGAACACTTTCAAATAAGGACGAATACCGATTGCCGTTTGGGTAATATAAGGCACCAAGTTTTGCGGCTCACCCAGCGGCAACTCGCCAATCTCAGCCGATGGATGCGCCCCAATAGGATTAAAATAACGTAAAATGATGCTTTTGATAGGTGCTCCGGAATGAATATAATCCCGAATAATTTCCTCATTGATTTGCTTGGTATT
>JAAZMQ010000062.1 GCA_012798745.1 Bacteroidales bacterium | reverse complement strand
TTTCGTCGGAAAATCCGACGGAGGAATTTAGCTGGTTATTGTTGACACGCATTTTCCGAAGGCAGATCATATGTTGTGCCGTTTTTGTCGGAAACCCCGACGGTAGACAAAAAACACTCCAACTCCGTTATTTTTGCTTGTCTTTGTGTAAATTGAAAATTATCATGTAAATTTGCATGTTGAAATTAAACAGCTCTTTCTGAGATCGAAGTATAAAATTATGGATATAGTAGTAAGCGGTATTCGCTCAACGGGCAATTTGCATTTGGGAAACTATTTTGGTGCATTGCGCAATTTCATTCGGATGCAGGACGAAAACAAGTGTTTTTTCTTTATCGCGGATATTCATTCGCTCACAACGCATCCCGATCCGAAATCGTTGCATGCTAATGTGAAAAATGTATTGGTCGATTATCTGGCTGCAGGTATCGACCCCGAAAAGTCCATTATTTACTTACAAAGCGATATTCCCGAAATAGCCGAGTTGTATCTTTATCTGAACATGCATGCCTATTTGGGAGAATTGGCAAAAACGACTTCTTTTAAAGAGAAAGCACGCAAGCAGCCCGATAATATCAATGCCGGTTTATTGACGTATCCCACCTTGATGGCTGCCGATATTATTATTCATCATGCCGATAAAGTTCCGGTAGGAAAGGATCAGGAGCAGCATCTGGAAATGACGCGCCGGTTTGCACGCAGATTCAACAATTTTTATGGTGTTGAATATTTTAAAGAACCGGTGGCTTATAATTTTGGGCAAGAATTGATTAAAATTCCCGGTTTGGATGGAAGCGGGAAGATGGGAAAATCGGAGGGAAATGCCATTTATCTTTCCGATGCACCCGAAGAGATCGAAAAAAAAGTAAAACGGGCAATTACCGACTCCGGGCCCAAAGAATTTAATTCTCCCAAGCCCGATTATATCGAAAATCTTTTTACCATAATGAAAGCAGTTTCGGAGCCCGAAGTGGTACAACATTACGAAGAGCTTTGGAACAAATGTGAGATTCGTTACAGCGATATGAAAAAACAACTTGCAGAAGATATCATCAAAGTGACTTCTCCTATCCGTGAACGTATTCTGGAAATAGAGAAAGATGATGCTTACTTGCATAAAGTGACCACCGAAGGAGCGGAAAAAGCACGGGAGAGTGCTTCGAAAACGCTGAAAGAAGTACGGCAAATTATGGGTTTCAGACCTTTTTAAAATATACGGTACTTATTATTTAAAGAACGCAATCGGGAAGAAAAACTCCTATCCGATTGTTTTTTTATTGTATAAACAAAGCAAAAATTTATATATATGTTATCATTCAAAAAAGTGGAACTTGAAGATAGACCACTTATTAAACCTTTTTTGGAGCAACAAAATTATCGGGCTTCCGAGTTTTGTTTTACCAATTTGTGTTGTTGGAGTATAAAGTTTCAAACCGAATTTACGATATACAACGATTGGTTGTTGATTCGTTTTAGAGACGATGACAACGGCATATCTTACCTCAAACCTCTTGGAAAGGGTAACCTGAAGGGGGCTATAGAAATATTAATGGAAGATGCTTCCCGGCTTGGCATCCCTTTTCGGTTGAGTTCCGTAACTCCACAGATGTGGAAAGAAATCGATGCGGCGATGCCGGGAGCATTCCGTAAAACACCCAATAGAAAATTATTTGATTATATTTACACTTCGGATAAACTTATCCATCTGAAAGGCAGAAAGTTGCAGAGTAAGCGAAATTACGTCAATCGGTTCAAAAAAAATTACGATTGGTCGTATAAATCGTTGACGGGGAGACCCGACTTGGTGAAGGAATGCAAGCAAATGTTGGAAAAATGGATGGAAGAGAAAGGCGAAGATAAAGATTTGTCGTTGAGGTTTGATCATTATGCAACACGGATGATGCTCGATAATTTTGAATATTTGGAATTGCGTGGGGGCGTAATTTGCATTGAAGGGCAAATGATTGCTTTCTCTGTTGGTTCACAACTTACCAAAGATACGCTTGATGTGCATGTAGAGAAGGCAATGAGCGACGATGTGCCCGAGGCATATGCCATCATCAATCAGCAATTCGTGGAACATGAAGCAAGCGAGTTTACTTATATCAATAGAGAAGAAGATATGGGGCTTAAATCGTTGCGTAAAGCGAAACTTTCTTATCGACCCGATATTTTGTTGGAAAAATACACCCTAAGGTTGAAAGGCAAATAATTTTTCTTCGCCGAATAATTGTATTTATTTTCAACCAATCACCCAGTTACCGGTTTAGTGACAAATGATAAAATATGCCGATAATACTATAGCGCCTCAGGTACGATACATGTGGAAAACCGTTTTTGGCGACCCCGATGCGTATATGGATATCTATTTTCGTGATAAATATCGCAACGAAAATACGTTGGTGTATATTGAAGACGGCAAACCCGTAGCGTCGCTGCAAATGTTGCCCTATATGTTCACTTTTTGTGAGAAAGAAATTCCCATAGCGTATATTTCAGGAGCATGCACGCTTCCTGCATACCGTGGCAAAGGATATATGTCTGCTCTCTTGAAGCAGTCTTTTCAAGAAATGAGAAAAAGAAATATCCCTCTTACCCTATTGGTGCCTCAAGATGCAGGACTGATGGAATTTTATGCCCCGTTTGGTTTTGCTCAGGCATTCGATGCGGGCACGGAAGAATTGCCATCGTTGAAGGAATTGCTTGCTCGTCACCCCGA
Source organism: Bacteroidales bacterium (assembly GCA_012798745.1). Taxonomy (GTDB): domain Bacteria; phylum Bacteroidota; class Bacteroidia; order Bacteroidales; family Dysgonomonadaceae; genus Anaerorudis. Next base: position 12,329 of record JAAZMQ010000062.1, on the reverse strand, counting down.
CGATTTATACGGAGCTTATCGCGAGTTTGATGGATGGTTCAGACAAAAGGATATGACGGTGCAGAAATCGTTCGACGATTTTTGTTCGATCGTCGAGGAGGCTGCTCTCTTCGGATTTCCGCCTAAACGAAACCTTATGGGAATGGCTCGGATAATCGATGCAGAAACCTTGTTGAGTGTTTTTGCCCAACATTACGAAGATAAAATTTTCTCGCTTTCGGTTAAAGATTCTCTTTTGCCGGAAAATGAGGATACTTTTGTTGTTCAAGGAGGAGAGTGTAAAAGACAACGCAAAGAAGGTGACTTCCATTTTCATGTTCCGATCGGGGAGTTGGTTCAGCTTTTGTTGGGTTACCATACTTCACAGAAAGATGAACCTTTGCGAACGTTATTTCCCGAAAAAAAGCCCCAAATGAATTTTATGCTGGAATGAATCGAATCACAACCATTTTTTCTTTTTGAAGAAAAGCAGAATGAATGCGGCCGATAAAACCATTATAATGAGGGAAAAAGGGTATCCCCATTTTTTGTCGAGTTCGGGCATATAACGAAAATTCATGCCGTAAATAGAGGCAATAAGTGTGGGTGGCATGAAGACAACAGAAACAATGGTAAATATTTTGATGATTTTGTTTTGTTCCACATTCACGTAACCCAGAAATGTATCTTGCAGGTAGTCTAAACGGTCGAAACTGAAATTGATGTGCTCGATGAGCGAATTGATATCTTTAATAATCATATTCAGTTTGGGTTGAAGCTCGGCTCGCATGAATTCGCTGCGAATCATGCTCGAAACCGTTCGTTGCTTATCGATGATGTTTTCGCGTAACATCATGGTTTTTTCCTGAAGATTTTTGATTTCGGATAGCAGCTCTTCGTCGGCTTCCTGTAAGCTGATATTGTTACTGAGCAAGGTGATTTTTTGGGTCATATCCTCAATCATATCGGCGTCGAATTCGACCCGCGTTTCAAAAAGAGCTACCAATACATCGGCTCCTGTGGTGTAATTCTTGGGATTGGCCGAGATTTTTTTTATGGTTTCGTGAAACGAAATGAGTTCCTGACTGTGAACTGTTACCAATATATTGTTTTTAAGAATAAAGGAAACGGGATCACTCTCGAAATTCGACAACAGGAAGTTGGAGTTTACCACCAGCGTGTCGTTGGTTTCGATGTAGCGCGACGACATTTCAATCTCCACTATTTCTTCCTCTTCCTGAATATATATTTTAAGGAAGTCTTCGAGTTCGTTCTCTATTTCTTCGTCCACATCGATAAGGTCGATCCATAAAAAATTCTCAATCGGTGTCGATTTTAAAAAATCGAGGCTTCGACTTAATCTGATGACTCCGTCTTTATGATAAAAAAGTTTGATTTCCGCCATTTTGTTTGTTTTTTAATCGGTAAATGAATCCGTTCTTTTTTCTCTCGAAGAAAGGTCTTTTGCTAACGGCTCAAGCAAGTTGGTAAGTTCCTCAAATTGTGCAATGGATAACTGCTCGGGACGTTGATTAAGTAAGGGATTATCGGGCATTCGACTTTCTTCTGACAGCAGTGACTTAAGGGAATTGCGTAGCATTTTGCGTCGTTGGTTAAATCCTGTCTTCACTACCGCTTTGAATAATTTTTCGTCGCAATTGAGTTTCTCGCGCCTATTGCGTGTGAGGCGCACAACTGCCGATTTGACTTTTGGCGGAGGGATGAACGCATGTTCACTTACCGTGAAAAGATACTCGATATCGTACCATGTCTGCAACAAGACACTGAGAATGCCATATGTTTTGTTGCCCGGTGAAGCGATCATACGTTCGGCGACCTCTTTTTGTATCATCCCTGCACAACAAGGAATAAGATTTTTATTGGCCAATACTTTGAAAAAAATTTGTGACGAAATATTGTAAGGATAATTGCCGATTAAACAAAATGCATGGTTGTCGTAGAGTTGGGCAAGGTTCAATTTCAGAAAATCGTTTTCGATGATCTTGTCTTGTAACTCGGGATAGTGTTCTCGCAAATATGCAACAGATCGGCGATCGATTTCTACAACGGTTAAATCGCGTTGTTTTTCGATGAGATGACGTGTAAGTATACCGGTTCCCGGCCCTACTTCCAGCACAGGAAGTAAAGGAAATTCGTCGAGCGTATCAGCTATATGTTTTGCAATTTCCGTGTCTTTCAGAAAATGCTGCCCGAGATTTTTTTTTGGCTTTACCGGCAACATATGTTATTTAATTAAAATACCTATCTTTGTTGGCGCAAAGGTAAGGAATTTATTAAAAAAACAGGCACAAAACTCGTGTTTAAAAATATGAAGTGTGCTTGTTTTAATTCCAAGATTGTTACGATTTTATGATCAACATTGTTTCAGTGATGTATAGGGAAGATAAAAGTCAAATTTAAAACGATATGAATTCGAAATCCCTGAAAGATATAGTAAAAACGGCTGTTTCGCTGGGTGTGGGAATTCTTATCGTTTGGCTGCTGTATCGGAATACCGATTTGAATACCCTTTGGAAGATTGTAAAAAATGCCCGTCTCGAATTTATTCTCATTTCACTTATATTTGGACTTTTTGGTAACATCATTCGCGGATTGCGCTGGGAGGTGTTTATCAATTCGTTAGGATATCGCCCCAAACGGCCAAGTGTTATTTATGCCACGCTCGGCAATTATGCCGTAAATTTTTTGTTGCCGCGTGCAGGTGACGTGTGGCGATGTGCAGCCCTTACACGCTATGAAGGTGTTCCGTTTGCAAAAGCATTCGAAACCTATCTTGTGGATAAAGTTTTTGATCTGCTCGCCTCGGTTTTACTTGTTATTTTGAGTATGATTCTTTATCTCGATTTTTTTATTTCGTATTTTCGGGATAATCCCGATTATGGCGAGAGCATCGTAAATTTGTTTAGTTCGGTGTGGTTTTATGCTATTCTGATAGGTTCAATCCTTGTTTTTTTTGTTGTATTCAAGGTATTTAGAAACACTCGTCCTGTAACGAAAACACGCAATTTTTTTAAAGGTGTGGTGCGCGATTTAAAAATGGTGGCTCACATGAAAGAGAAGAAGCGTATTATTTTTTATACAATACTCGTGTGGTTTTCTTTTTATTTGTATTTTTATACATGCTTTTATGCTTTTGATTTTACTAAAGGATTGGGACCTCTTGCGGGGCTGATTGTTTTCACCATGAGTAATGTAGGTGTTGCAGTGCCTGTACAGGGCGGAGTAGGTGCGTGGCATTTTATGGTAATTTCTTCGTTGGTTATTTTGGGTGTCGGTTACGAAGAAGCAGGGGCTTTTGCAGGAGCTGTGTTTACAATTCAATCCATATGGATTATTTTATGTGGAGTATTTGGCATCGTGGCATTACCTTATGTAAAACGAACGCCACAACCTAAAACAGTGGAAGTAGAATTAAAAAAATAGCATGGTACAATAAGGAGAAAATACTGAAAACATTTTATTATGGAAACGAAAGAAATAATAGATCTGAAACCGCAAAATGTATGGCGTCATTTTTATGAGTTGACGCGAATTCCGCGTCCTACCGGACATATGAAAGAGGTAACCAAATTTATGGTGAATTTCGGTAAATCGCTCGATTTGGAAACCGTTCAGGATAGAGCCGGCAATGTGCTCATTCGGAAACCGGCTTCGAAAGGTTATGAAGGGAAACAGACCGTAATCTTGCAGGCGCATTTGGATATGGTTCCTCAAAAAAATACAGATATTCAACATGATTTTACTAAAGATCCCATTGATGCTTATGTGGAGGGAGACAGAGTAAAAGCTCGTTTCACAACTTTAGGTGCAGACAACGGCATTGGTGTGGCAATGATTATGGCTGTTCTCGAAGATAAATTGTTGCAACATCCGCCTATTGAAGCTCTTTTTACGGTTGATGAAGAAGGGGGAATGAATGGGGCTTTCGCACTGAAAAAAGATTTATTTACCGGAACGCTTATGCTTAATCTCGATTCCGAACAAGAAGGCGAATTATGTGTGGGTTGCGCCGGTGGGGCCGATGTGAATGCAACGATTCAATATAAAGACGATACAGAAATAGAAAAAGGTGATGTTGCTTTCAGGATTAGTCTTAAAGGATTAAAAGGTGGACATTCGGGAGCTCAAATTCATTTGGGTAGGGCTAATGCCATTAAACTGATGAACCGTTTCCTTAAAAATGCGGTACGAAACTACGAAGCGCGTTTGGCAAGCATCCAAGGAGGGTCGTTGCGCAATGCTATTCCGCGTGAAGCATTTGCAGTGATTACTATTCCCGAACAATTATCGGAAGATTTGATCGATCTGGTGCTAGAATACGAAGATCTTTTTAACGAAGAATATCGGGGAATTGAAGAAGGGATTATTTTTGAAGCAGAAAAAGTGAAATTACCCAAGAGTCTTATACCTGCTGAAATTCAAGACGATATTATTCATGCGATAGAAGGCTGTCCGCATGGGGTGATAAGCATGTTGCCCGATTTCCCGGGTGTGGTAGAGAGTTCGGTTAATTTGGCGGCGGTAACATCCTCAAAAGGAAAAATTGAAGTAAAATTAATGGTTCGTAGTTCTTCCGAAAGCCGAAAAGAATGGGTTTGTTCGTCGGTCGAAAGTGTATTTTTACTGGCCGGTGCAAAAGTTGAAATCAACAGCGATTATCCGGGGTGGCAACCGAATATCGATTCCGAATTGTTGCATACAATGGAGAAAGTGTATCTTGAAAAATACGGAAAACGGCCGATTGTGTCCGTTATTCATGCCGGTTTGGAATGTGGAATCATTCAATCGAATATCGGACATAACGTGGATATTGTTTCTTTTGGTCCCACGATAACCGGAGCGCATTCTCCGGAGGAATCGGTAGAAATAGAATCGGTAGAAAAAACGTACGAGTATTTGGTTTCGGTTTTGGAGGAAATCGGTTAATCGCATATATATAGCACATTTAAAAAGGGAAGTAAAAGTCGGTTGTTGTGAAAAAGAAAATAAAATCATATGTGGTAGTGCCTGTTTTGCTGATTATATATACAGTTGTGATGGCAATTGTTAGTTTACCGCGTTATCGGCGTACCGGCAACTGGGGTGAATACGTTCTGATCGTCTCGGCATCTCTTATTGCTTCTGTTGTGCTTTACTTTGTTTTGAAAAAGAAACAAAAGATTCGGGATAATTTTAAGTAACTTGCCTTTTGAATTTAGAGGTGAATTATGGTGCGAAATCTTATATCTGTTTTATTTTTTATTTATTCTGCTTTTTTGTTTGGACAATCTTCATTTGAATACATGTTTCGTGTGTATCTTAATGATAAAGGCGACCACTCTTTTTTGGTTTCCCAACCCGAAGAATTTTTATCCAAACGTTCTATTGAGCGGAAATCGCGTCAAAACGTGCCGATAGACTCGTTGGATTTCCCGGTTTCAGAAGGATACCTCAGCTGCCTGGAAAAAGAGGGTGGAAAAATTGTGTCAAAGAGCAGATGGTTTAATACATGCGTGGTTCAATTTCCCGATAGTGCTTCTATCGAGCGGATAAAATTATTACCGTTTGTCGATTCTGTGAAATATGTGTGGAGGGGACAGGTTACGGATCGTTTTAATTGGATGCGCCCTCGGCTGGAAAGAATTCGTTGTGAGGATGAACCCGATTTTCATAATTATTTCGGCTTTACCGAGGAGCAATTTAGGGTACATAATGCAGAATCAATGATAAAAGCGGGGTTTCAAGGAAAAGGAATACATGTGGGTGTGATTGATGCAGGTTTTACCAATTGCGATGTGATTCCTTATTTTGAAGGAGTAAACATTTTCGGATACCACGATTTTGTTCCGTCGGGAAATATTTTTTCGGCTAACGATCATGGAACAAAAGTGCTTTCCACAATGGCTGTTAATTTGCCCGATTTGATGATCGGTTCTGCCCCTAAGGCAAATTATTGGCTGTTTCGTTCGGAAGACAGTAAAAGCGAATTCCCTGTAGAAGAAGATTTTTGGGTGGCAGCTATTGAATATGCCGATAGTGTGGGTGTGGATTTGGTAAATACTTCTCTTGGATATAACCAGTTCGACGATGAAACATTAAGTTACTCTCATCCCCAGCTTGACGGAAAGACATCTTTCATGACATCGGCTGCCAATAAAGCATTTGAAAAGGGTATATTGGTAATCGCAAGTGCAGGTAATGAAAGAAAAAAGCCTTGGGGAAAAATTACGGTACCTGCTGATGCTGAAAATATATTGGCCATCGGTGCCATAAGAACAGATAGTGTAATTGCTTCGTTTAGTTCTGCAGGACCCACAGCCGACGGACGGATCAAACCCGATTTGGTTTCTGTGGGGTCGGGGACCATTACTATTGGTAGTGATGGTATAATCGGAATGACAAACGGAACGTCACTTTCTTCACCTTTTATGGCAGGGCTTATCGCATCGTTATGGTCCATCAATCCTTCGTTGAACAGGAACGAACTGGTGGATATCGTGAAACGATCGTCTAGTCAATATGCTCATCCCGATACTATTTACGGATATGGCATTCCCAATTTTGAAAAAGCCATGAAAGAAGTATTGAAAACATTACATACCTTTCATAAAAAAATAATCGATGAACGTGTTGCCATTGCACCGGATCAATCGGGTAAAAATTATGTACTGTCGCTTTTAGATCCGCAGTTCAGAAACGATTCTTATCGAGTGAATATGCTTGATGAAGAAGGAATTCGAATTGCAGAGGCACACTTCGATGAAAATAATTCGGCTATGTTTTATCTCCCGGAGAGTGTGCGTAAAAAAAATAAATTCATTCATTTCGTCATAGATACTCCTTTAGATCAATATATTGTCCGTATAAAATTATGATTTCCACGCAGCAATCATCAGTGTCTTTATCTGAACTTAACCGTTTAGTACGCGATGTTATTCGAGAAAATTTTCCCGATACCTATTGGGTGCGTGCCGAAACAAGCGATGTGAGGCAAAACCGTAACGGGCATTGTTATCTCGAATTCATTGAGAAAGATCCCGTAACTCAGGTCATTCTTGCCCGGGCACGAGGAACAATTTGGGCAAATACTTTCCAAATGTTGTCAACCTTTTTCGAAGGAGAAACAGGTCAACCGTTTACATCGGGATTAAAAGTGCTGGTACGTGTAAGTGTGGAATTTCATGAAATTTATGGCTTTTCTCTGAATGTGGTAGATATTGACCCGACGTTTACTGTCGGCGAAATGGCTAAAAATCGTTTGTTGGTGTTGAAGCGATTGGAAGAGGAAGGGGTGTTGACATTGAACAAAGAATTGCCGTTGCCCGAGTTATGCAATCGCATTGCGGTGATTTCGTCGCCAACGGCAGCAGGTTATGAAGATTTTTGCGATCAATTGGCAAAAAATCCGTACGGACTGGTCTTTTATACCAAACTTTTTCCTGCTATTATGCAGGGTGAGAAAAGCGAACCCTCCATTATAGCCGCACTGGAAAAGATATATGCATATCGGCATTTATTCGATGCTGTAGCCATTATACGTGGGGGCGGTGCAACTTCAGAATTAAATTGTTTTGATTCGTATTTATTGGCAACACATTGTGCACAGTTTCCTTTACCTATAGTTGTGGGTATTGGTCACGAGCGGGATGTAACTGTGTTGGATATTGTGGCACATACGCGGGCGAAAACACCGACTGCGGTGGCCGAGTTTTTTATTGGCCATCTTGCCAGATCTTTTACGGAATTGGTCGATTTGGAGAAACGATTGGTAACGGAAAGCAGGGAATATTTGCAACAAGAAAAATTTAAGTTGTCCATATTGTCTAAAGAAGTTTATCATCTTTCTACCGGATTTATACGCAATCAGTTGGCTTCAATCAGAGAAACAGCTTTTCGATTGAAACATCTGACAAATCGCATGATTCAATTTTTGCAACAAGAAGAAAAACAGCGTAACCTGCGATTCACACATGCGGTGAAACAACGATTGCAAAACGAAGCTCATGGTCTTTTGGTGCACGAACAGTATATCCGGATGGTTTCTCCTCAAAATATTTTGAAACGTGGCTATACGCTTACATGGAAAGCGGGAAAGATTGTTACATCGGCGGCAAAATTACAGCCGGACGATGTGATTGAAACTTTATTTTGGGACGGAAAAATAGAATCGCAAGTAAAAAAATCTAAGGAATAATGGAAAAATTAACGTATAGTGAAGCTAAAAAAGAGCTCGAAGCTATTGTGGCAGCAATTGAATCGGGTGAATTGGATGTGGATGCCTTAACCGAAAAGGTAAAGCGTGCTTCGGAACTCATCGCATTTTGTAAAGAGAAGTTGACAAAAACCGATGAAGAGCTTCAAAAAATATTGGATGAGATCGATTAAATGCCGCAAAAAATGACACTCGAAAAATGTAGTGTGGTAATTGTTGCCGGAGGGAGTGGATTGCGTGTGGGAGGCAATATACCAAAACAGTTTCAGCTCATTGGTAATAAACCCATGCTAATGCATACCGTTGAGGCTTTTTATGCATACAATTGCCAAATGAAAATTGTGATTGTTCTTCATCCCGATTATTTTTCGGTTTGGAACAACCTGTGCAAAAAATATCATTTTACCATTCCGGTTGTCTTAGTTAAAGGAGGAGAAACCCGGTTTCATTCGGTAAAAAATGGCTTGGCTGTAGTCGCGGACGATGAAATGGTTGCTATCCACGATGCCGCTCGGCCATTTGTTTTACGCGAAGTTATAGATCGTTGTTTTCGAGAATCGTTTCGTTTCCAATGTGGCGTGATACCTGTAATAGACGAAAAGAACAGTGTTCGTATTCTCTATCCGGATGGCAGTAGTAAACCGTTTGATCGTGATCGGATAAAATTGGTTCAAACGCCTCAGGTGTTTCCGGCATATCTGTTGAAAGAAGCATATAATATCGATTATAAATCTCATTTTACAGATGATGCCACTGTGGCAGAAGAAGCAGGTATCGAAATTCGTTTGGTGGAAGGTAACGAAGAGAATATAAAAATAACAACCTCTTTGGATATGCTCTGGGCTTCTTTCTTTTTGAAAAGTGGCCGCTAATTTGTGTTTTTTGTTTTCAAATTCCCTTCAAACGTTATTTTTTCATATACAAAATGGGCTTTTTCATGAAAATATATTTTCAAAATGTCAATCTATAAAAAGAAATTTACTATTTTTGAGGACGATTTGTGCAAAAATTTATTTCTATGGGGAAAATTGATAAATTGGATAAACAGATTTTGGAAATTATTTCTCAAAATGCCCGTATTCCTTTTCGAGATGTGGCTGAACAGTGTGGTGTTTCACGTGCAGCAATCCATCAGCGTGTTCAACGCATGATAGAGAACGAAGTGATTACAGGATCGGGGTATAATGTAAATCCTAAGGTATTAGGATATGCCACCAGTGCTTATATCGGCGTGAAACTCGAAAAGGGTTCGATGTATAAAAATGTTATACCCGAGTTCGAAAAAATTCCTGAAGTGACGGAATGTCATTTCACTACGGGACCATATACTTTGCTTATTAAATTGTACGCTCGCGATAACGAACACTTAATGGATCTGCTAAATAATCACATTCAGGAAATACCGGGTGTTGTTGCCACTGAAACCATGATTTCGTTGAGTCAAAGTATTAAAAGAGAAGTGCCTATTATTCAGGAAATATAAAAGGGAATGTTTTTTTATTTAAAAAAAAAGCGAATGCTGAACCAGCTTTCGCTTTCTGTCGGGATGAGGTGACTCGAACACCCGGCCTCCACGTCCCGAACGTGGCGCGCTAACCAACTGTGCTACATCCCGAACTTTTTTGAATATGCAAAGGTAATTATTTTTTGCAGAAAAAACGATAAAAATTGCGTGGAAGTTATTCATCGAATAATAAAATCTGTTATATTTGCAGAACGAAATGCGGCAATAGCTCAGTCGGTAGAGCATTAGCTTCCCAAGCTAAGGGTCGCGAGTTCGAGTCTCGTTTGCCGCTCAGTGAATTTTTTTTTTCCGCCTTACGGGTTTATCTCCTGTTTGGCGGTTTTTTTAATTTGCAGCTAACAATCTCTTCGTGTCATGTTTCTTTTTAATCCCGAAAACGACCTTGCATTAGCTAATTTTAGTCCTTTCTATACGCCGCCTGCCTCTGCGACGAAAATGGCAAAAGATTTGGCCATCTTGCCGTTATGGTATGCTGAAGAAGGATCAAAAATTATTGCCGAGGGTGTGTATAATACTGTTTTTTTAGCCCAATTAAAAGATGTTTTACCATTAGATGCTACATTAATTTCTTTTTCTGACCTCTCTTCTTTCTCCCGTGCAAAAGTAATTCCATGGGGATGGAATCCATCTTTGCGAAAGAAGTTGATCGATGCGGGTATGGATGCTGCAATTTTACCATCATTGAATGAGTTGGAACGAATCCGAGAATATTCGAGTCGTCAGAATGCTGTTCGTTTATTAAAGGAGTTGCGAGCAGAAAATTCGTTCTTTTGTGGAGAATCTCATTTTTTTAAAGAAGCAGAGGGAGTATTGAAATTTCTTTCTTCATGCGAAGGGGATAAAGTTTTGAAAATGCCTTATTCGGGCAGTGGTAAAGGTCTTGTATGGATTAAGGGCGACATTACCGAGAAACAATACGATTGGTGTAGACGCGTCATAAAAAATCAGGGGGGAGTTGTTGCCGAACCCGTTTTTGATAAGATATTGGATTTTGCAATGGAATTTTTCCTGGAAAAAGGCAGGGTGAGTTTTAAAGGTTATTCTCTTTTTCGTTCTACATTTTCGGGTGCTTACGCCGGGAATTATCTTTTGTCGGACCATTCAATCAAACAGCGCCTTTCAGCCTATGTTCCTTTATCTTACTTACATGATTTAATTTCTTACCTTGAGCAGAAACTCATTGTCTATTTTCCGGCCTATACCGGTTTTTTGGGTGTAGATATGATGATTTGTCGGATAAAAGAGCAGGGGTATCGTATTCATCCTTGCGTGGAGATCAATATGCGGATGAATATGGGATTAGTGGCACGCGCTTTTTATGATCGTTTTGTGCATGAAGCTTCCGAAGGAATATTTAAAATTGGTTTTTTTAAACAAAACGGCGAAGCATTGCAGTATAAAACAAAAATGCAGGCTGATAATCCTCTTATTGTTAAGGATAAACGCATTGTGTCGGGTTTTTTGCCGTTGAATCCGGTAAATGAAAGGACTCGGTTTTTGGCATTTGCCCGAATAGTGTCGGTGTAATCATTTTGACTAATAAGGAATAAAATTTTTTCTATTTTGCTATTTTGTGTGTTTTTGCTTGTAGTTAACTTGTAATTATGTAACTTTGCATCGTTTTAGGGGAATAAGGAAAGCTGCCGGAGTGGTCGAACGGGCTTGACTCTAAATCAAGTGTACGGGTTACCGTACCGGGGGTTCGAATCCCTCGCTTTCCGCTAAAAATAATACGTTATAAGTACCAAACGCAAACGAATTTAAAAACCGTAAATTTATTTTTAACCCTATTATTTTTTTATCAACACGACTTCATTTTTTTTGCAATTTCTTCATCACTTATCAACGAGATAATGGGTTGTCCGTTGGGAGTGTAGTTAGGCGTGCGGCAAGCAAAAAGCCGATTAATGAGATGTGTCATTTCTTCAGGAGTTAAGGTTCTGCCATAGGGAATAGCAGCGAGGCAGGCAAGCGAAAGCGCAATGGATTCCTGAATTTCTGATTTCACATCAAGCGCAGTTTCTGTACTTTTTTCTATTATGGATCGGATTAGTGATATTGGGTCCGAAGAACTTATTTCGGAAGGAACACCTTGAATAGCAAACGAATGATTACCCAAATTATTTAATTCGAATCCTACAGCTTGTAGGTCTTCTGTAAGAGAAGATAACGTTGCTGTTTCAGAAGGTGATAGTTCAATGATTTCGGGGAAAAGTACCCGTTGTGAAATGCCTTTTTTATTTTTGATTTGTTCTAAAAAAGTATCAAAAAGAATGCGGATATGTGCCCGATGTTGATCGATGATCATCAATCCGGATTTAACAGAAGTGAGAATATATTTCTGTTTATATTGGTAATGTTCGGGTAGAATTTCAGCGTCCACATTTTCTTTTTCTTCGGAAGAAAATAGTCCCCCATTTGTTTGTGCTAATGGATTAACCCCGGCCGCTGTTGTTTTTTCTTTTTCGAATCCTTGATAAAGGGTTTCCCAGTCGAAGTGAGGGAGAGAATTATGGTATGCATTTCGTTGTGTGGTATGAAAAGGGTTATAATTAGGATTAATATTTACCTTAGGCATCGGTGTGGTTTTCGATTCGTCATAAATGGGAATTT
>JAAZMQ010000061.1 GCA_012798745.1 Bacteroidales bacterium | reverse complement strand
GAGAGTACGACTGGTTTCTTGATATTGTTGTTTAATTTGTATATTCTCGGTTTGGAGTTCCTGATTTAATCGATTAAGCGAGTCGATTTGAATGATATACGTTTTCAATATTTGTCGTAGTGTTTCTAGTTCTTTTTTCAATCGTTGGATTTCTTTTTGATCAGTTGCTTTTGTGAGTTTGAGTTCTTCTTGCAATCGTTGTACTTTGGCTTGTTCGCTTTCAAGCTTGGTAAGGAGTGAATCGTTTCGCACGCTGAATTTAAATCCTTCATATTGCAGAGCAATGGCTTCATATTCGTCCTCGAGTTGCTGTTTCTCTATAGCATATAATTCTTCCATATGGCTTATTTGGCGAGTTTTAGTGACAATAAAAATAATAGCAATCACCAAAACCACAACCAGTACAACAATGGTGGCTATGAGTTGGGGAGTATTTTCTTTTAAATTTATTTTCATGAAAAATCGGTTTCTATTATTCAATTTTCTGCAAAAATAGGTGTTTTCGTCTTAATAAACCAATCGTTAAATTGTATTTTGGTTAATTTAATAGTAAACACGTTCGTTGGTTATTGATATTGAATATAAACGGGGTGGGGTTGCAGTCTCATCAGTTCTACCGGAGTAAGCATACGGTGAGGGAATTGTCTTAAATCATTTTTATAAAACAGTTTAAATCCGGTAAACTGCACCGGCTCTTTCCAAATATATTGTTTATAAGTATTTAATTTCAGCGCAGGTGCGCCCCATCCATCCATATTAATGACAATTTGAACTTCGGGATGCAGTTTTATCTGTTTGTAATTCGTGATCATGTGTTGTGTAAAACGATGTATCACAAAAATTTTGGGAGGAAGGTTATTTTCCTGAACCAAATTAACTAAAAAATCGGAACAAAAATTAATGTCTTTTGCATCGTAAGTACCGATTTTTTTACCCGGAGGCGTACCGTCCTTCATAGAAAATTCGGGATCGATAGCCAAATGGACATGAGGCATTTTTAAGTATTTTTCTAGTAACGGAACCTCTTTTTCCACAGTGCTTAATCCTACCTGAATATCGAGAAAGACGATCGCATTACCCATGTTGGCGATGGCCAATACCGAATCGATCTGATTTTCGGGCATTCTCATCCGATAAGTGCTATCATTCATGGGGTTTTGTTGTGCCACTACGGCAATATAGTGGATGGCGGGCTGTACCGGGGTTGAGGGATCGGCTTTTTCCCATGCAGCTATTTCCACATGTAATCTTTCCCACAATTCTTCCGGAGGGTACTCACCTAAAATTCCCATATTTTTTGAATATAAGTTGCCATAATAAGCTATTATCCGTTTAAAGGGGAGAATAGCCCCTTTTAACGGATATGGCTGTGGTTTTACGGGCCAAAAGCCGGTAGTGTCGCCATTAGCCAATTTTAGTAATCTATCGTCATATTCTTTTTTGTCAACAGTAGCAGTTGTTACATTAATGTTTTTTTCAGATGGATTGGCGTTCTTTTTTTGCGGATGAGCCGCTTTTTCGTTGCAGTTTGTCAGAGGGAAGATCAAACATATGATAAATGCGATGTTAAGAATTTTTTTTGTACTCACACGGGAATATATTTATTGGTTTGTATTTCTTGTGCAAATATACTTTATCTTTTTTGAATTGTTGACCGACATCAATCCCTAAAATGCCATAATGAACTACAAAGGTGGGATTGAGAGATTTATTCGCATCAAGAAGACAATCCGAAAAGGGTAGAGAAAGCTTTCTACAGCTTTTTCAGTGCCTCATCCAAGTCGGCTTTGATATCTTCAACATTTTCGATGCCGAGTGAAAGGCGGAGCATGTTGGGGTATACTCCTGAGGCAATTTTAGCTTCATCGGGAAGTTGTTCATGCGTTGTACTTGCCGGATGCACGATGAGGGTTTTTGCATCGCCCACATTGGCCAGATGGCTGATAAGCGACAGGTTATCGATCAGCTTGGCTGTTTGCTTTGCGTCGCCTTTTACAAAGAAGGAAAGCACTCCTCCGAACCCATTGTTTTTGAGATATTTTTTTGCCAAGGTATGATATTTGTTGCTTTCCAACCCCGGATAGTTTACTTTTTCAACTTTGGGATGTTTTTCTAGCCATCGGGCAATTTCCAGCGCATTTGCATTGGTGCGTTCGGCGCGAAGCGAGAGTGTTTCCAATCCGATAAGCAACATAAAGGAGTTAAACGGACTAATTGAGGGGCCGAAATCGCGCAATCCTTCTACGCGGGCACGTACGGCATAAGCTGTATTGCCGAATGTTTCCCAAAAGTTCAATCCGTGATAACCCTCGGAAGGTTCACTGAACATCGGATATTTGCCGTTGCCCCAGTTGAAGTTTCCTCCATCGATGACAATTCCACCCATTGAAGTACCGTGTCCGCCAATCCATTTTGTAGCGGAGTGTATTACTATATTAACTCCCCAGTCAATAGGGTTAAATAAATAGCCACCCTGACCAAAGGTATTATCCATGATTATGGCAATATCGTGTTTGCGAGCCAGCTCCACAATGGCTTCCACGTCGGGAATATTGTATTCGGGATTCCCTATCATTTCGAGATAAATGGCTTTTGTGTTATTGTCGATAAGGCTAGCCATACTGTTCACATTGTCTCCTTCGGCAAAACGCACTTCAATACCGAGTCGGGCAAGGGATACCTTGAAAAGGTTGTACGTTCCCCCGTACAAATAGGATGTGGAGACAATATTGTCGCCTGCCGAAGCAAGATTCGTAACAGAGATAAATTCCGCGGCCTGACCCGAAGAGGTGGCAACTGCGGCAACACCGTTTTCGAGCGCTGCCATTCGTTTTTCAAAAACCTCGGTCGTGGGGTTGTTCATGCGTGTATAAATGTTGCCGGATTCTTTTAGTGAAAAAAGGTCGGCACCGTGTTGGGCATTTTTAAACAAATAAGCTGTGGTCTGATAAATGGGTACTGCTCTTGATCCTGTTGGATCGGGTTCGTGTCCTGCATGTACTTGCAGGGTATCAAAATGTAATTTCTTCATTTACTTAAAATTAAAATTCAAACACTGATTTAAAAGAAAAATCTTTTGGATAGAAACAACAAAGTATGCTTATTGTTCAAACAATCGGCTACGTGCAATCATGCAAGCACCTATTACGCCTGCTTTTTCTTTCAATTTTGAGCTGACCATTCGTGTATCTTTGTTTACCAATCCCAGCGAATGTTTTCTTACAGCACTGCGAATGGGAAGCATGATGAATCCCTCGGTTTGAGAAACCTGGCCGCCGATTACAACCAGTTCGGGATTGAAGATATTGATGAGTCCCGCAATGTATCTACCCAATTTATATCCCACTTCTTCTATGATTTCGATACACAACGGGTCTTCCATATTGGTGGCATTGATGATATCGGTAAGGGTAAGATTGTTCAAATCCTTTACTTTTTCGGTAAGAATAGAAGATTCGCCGTTTTTAATTCTTTCCAAAACCATTCGATAGATGGCAATTCCTGCCGTTTCGGTTTCCAAACAACCTTTTTTCCCGCAATGGCAAAGAATTTCGTTGTCGAATGCGGGGAAGTGCCCGAATTCTCCTGAGAATCCCGATTTTCCGTAGTATAATTTTCCGTCGATAATAATGCCGATGCCAAGCCCCCAACTTATATTGACAAAGATTACTTGTTTTTCTCCTTCTACAACCCCTTTCATATATTCGCCATAGGCCATTGCTCGGGTGTCATTGTCTATCCCTACTTTGAAATTGAGTTTCTTTGAAAGGATTTCGGTGACAGGTTGTTCGCTGAAATAGAAACTGCTGTAACTGTATCCCGATTCGGGATTTACACGTCCCGAAATATTCAGGTTGATGCTGTAGATTTTTTCTTTGAGTTCGCCCGTTTGGTCAATAAAGTTTTGAATGTGGTTACACAAAGTATCAAACGCTTCGGATGTGTTTTCATAGGTAAAAGGTATGCCCATTTGACTTTGTACGATATCGCCTTTGAAATCCATCAGCGCAATATTCAAATGATGGCGGGTCATGTCTACACCAACAAAATAGACAGAAGTCGGATTTAATCCGTAAACACTGGGGTAACGCCCCCCTGAAGTTTGCATTTTGCCGTATTCGCAAATCAATCCCTGCTCTATTAATTCCCCAATGAATTTGGTGACGGTTGGTACACTCAGATCCAGCTCTTTGGAAAGTTCCGAAATGGTATCATTTCCATTTGCTATGAAATGGTTGATGATATCTTTTTTTATTTGAACATTTTTGGGGTTCTTCTCTTTACTTATAAAAAAATTCTTTGCCATAGTCAGATTGAATTTGAATCATTTTATAAATGACTTGTTAATTATCGAGAATATACAAAAATAGTAAATATCGGGACATAAAACCAAAGAAATCAATTTTTACTTTTCGTTAGTCGTAATTCTTTAATTTTATGCATATTTTTGGATTATTTTATGCAACTTTGTAGCTGATTTTAATTTATTGTTAAGCTAGTGTATATTTATTTAAAACAAAATGTCTATGAATTATTTTTATCTTGTTCCGGTAGCCTCCTTATTTGCGTTAGGATTTGCCTATTATTTTTATAAAAGAATGATGCGTGAAAGCGAAGGAACAGAAAAAATGAAAACCATTGCCCAATATGTCCGTGAAGGGGCAATGTCGTATCTTAAGCAGCAATACAAGGTGGTAGCTATAGTTTTTGCTGTACTAGTTGTTATTTTTTCTGTAATGGCTTATTTTGGATTGCAGAACAATTGGGTTCCTTTTGCCTTTTTAACCGGAGGTTTTTTTTCCGGATTGGCGGGGTTTTTTGGGATGAAAACAGCAACGCATGCTTCGGCTCGCACGGCAAATGCTGCCCGAACATCGTTGAACAAAGGTTTGCAGATTGCTTTTCGTTCGGGAGCCGTGATGGGGCTTGTGGTAGTTGGCCTTGCGCTGTTGGATATTTCATTATGGTATCTGATTCTCGATTATTTTGTAGAGGATGCGGATACAGGACATAAACTTATCATGATTACCACTACCATGCTTACTTTTGGGATGGGTGCTTCCACGCAAGCGTTGTTTGCCCGTGTGGGTGGAGGTATTTACACAAAAGCCGCCGATGTGGGTGCCGATTTGGTTGGGAAAGTAGAAGCAGGCATTCCGGAAGATGATCCCCGAAATCCTGCGACTATCGCCGATAATGTGGGTGATAATGTGGGTGATGTAGCCGGTATGGGTGCCGACCTGTATGAATCGTATTGCGGATCTATTCTTTCTACAGCTGCATTAGGAGCTTCGGCATTTATTGCGAATCCTGAAATGCAACAAAAAGCGGTGTTTGCTCCGATGATTATTGCAGCGGTGGGCGTTTTTTTATCTATTTTGGGTATTTTTTTGGTGAGAACCGAAGAAGATGCCAATATGAAAACATTGATGCGTGCATTGAACAGGGGGGTAAATACCAGTGCTTTTTTTATTGCCGTTTTTACCTTTGTAGTTTTGTATCTGCTTGGATTTGAAAATTGGTTGGGTTTATCGTTTTCTGTTATTGCAGGCTTGTTGGCAGGTATTGTAATTGGTCAAGGAACAGAATATTTTACATCTCATTCGTATAAACCTACGCAATATATTGCGGAAAGTGCAAAAACGGGGCCGGCTACCGTGATTATTGCCGGCATGGGATCGGGGATGGTCTCTACCGTTATACCGGTTGTTGCCATTGTTTTTGCCATTCTTATTTCGTATTTGAGTCCGCTTGGCTTTGACATCAAAAATATGCTTTCGGCCGAAAATATAAGCATGGGATTGTACGGTATCGCCATTGCGGCTGTGGGCATGTTGTCTACGTTGGGTATTACGTTGGCTACCGATGCATATGGTCCTATTGCCGATAATGCCGGCGGAAATGCCGAGATGTGCGGTTTGGAACCCGAAGTGCGGAAACGTACGGATGCGTTGGATGCCTTGGGCAATACCACGGCGGCAACCGGAAAGGGGTTTGCTATCGGGTCTGCAGCCTTGACGGCTCTGGCATTGTTGGCTTCTTATATGGAAGAAGTAAGAATAGGGTTGCTCAGACTGGGCGATACGGTGCTTGAATTTGCCAATGGCGCTACGGTTGAAGTAGCAAAAGCAAGTTTGGTCGATTTTATGAACTATTTTCAGGTTACCTTGATGAATCCAAAGGTTTTAGCCGGAATTTTCGTTGGTTCAATGATGGCATTTCTGTTTTGTGGGCTTACAATGAATGCAGTTAGTCGCGCTGCACAAAAGATGGTTGAAGAGGTGCGTCGTCAATTTCGTGAAATAAAAGGTATTCTCACAGGAGAAGCTGTTCCCGATTATGCGTGTTGTGTGGCTATTTCAACCAAAGGTGCTCAACGCGAAATGTTATTACCGTCGCTGCTTGCCATTATTATTCCTATTTTAGTCGGTATTATATTGGGTGTTTCAGGTGTGATGGGATTATTGGCAGGCGGACTGGGTTCGGGCTTTGTGCTGGCTGTATTTATGGCCAATTCGGGCGGTGCTTGGGATAATGCAAAGAAATATATCGAGGAGGGCAATCTCGGAGGCAAAGGTAGCGATGCTCATAAAGCGGCTGTGGTGGGAGATACGGTGGGTGATCCTTTTAAAGATACGTCCGGCCCGTCGCTAAATATATTAATCAAACTCATGAGCATGGTTTCCATTGTTATGGCCGGTTTGACCATTTCTTGGAGTTTGTTGGGATAAAAATTATTTTCCGCTTTTAGATTTTAAATAAAACAGGAGGGTGCTCTAAAAGAATTTTGAGTATCCTCCTGTTAATTTATGGACTTTTCATTTTCCCGACCTTGAACGTTTTCGGCGGCAATGGATCAATATTTTTCCGGCTGTCGGAAAACCCGAAGACAGCGATTTAATTATTTTCTTCATTCCTGAAAATCCGAAGACGGAAATTTATTCTATTTCTTCACTTCTGAAAACCGGAAACCATAAATTCAATTCATTTCTTCACTTCTGAAAACCAGAAAACGGAAATTCAATTCTTTTCAAGGTTTCTGAAAATCCGACGAGAACAATTCAAACCATTTCAAGGTTTCTGAAAATCCGACAGGGGATAATTCAAGACATTTTATGTTTTCTGAAAACCGGCAACCGATAAACCAACTGATCAGCCTCACAAATGAGGTCATTTTCGGTAGAAAAAACGTTTTTTGGACAAAATAAGGGGTAATAATTATTGAAAAGAGGGAAAATCGGATCATTTATTTTCGTCTTTACCGGCCGTTAAAAAAAGAAAGAGGGTGCTGAATGTGAACCCTCTCTCTATATATTATCTTATAACAGTTTATGATTATTTGCTATAAGTTCGGATTGAGTGTATCCCATTGGTCGATTGGCGGAATAATACCCATTTCGATAACTTGGTCGCGTAAGTTTTGCAAATGTTCATAACTTTTTCTTAGTTCAGCCATTTCTTCTTCCGTTCCTTTGACTTCCTCATAAGTGACCCCGTCTTTGGTAAGGGTTGTTTCCATTGCCATTACAATTTTTTCAAATCCATAATTATTTACATAGCAACCTGAAGGCCAACGGAATGCTTCTCCACCCATTGCAGCACGCATCATTTCGGTTGACACATAAGCCGGGCTTTGGAATGATGAGCGTCCGCGTAGTTTAATGATATTCGCTCCGGCATTAATAACACGTTGTTTTATTTCTTCCCATTCTTCGTGAGTTAAGGCAGGGGTCCCAATGAGATCGAGTAATGGTGTGCCATTAATTTTTGCAGTTGAGGCAAAAACGGCCATTTGTTCGCCGTGTCCTCCATAGGTGCGAGTATTGGTTACCAGGTTTTGTTTTATTTTGAAATGTTTAGCTAATTCGCTTTGCAAACGTATACTGTCAAGAGCGGCAAGAGTGGTTAGTTGTGAAGGTTTTAGGCCCGAGTGAATCAATGCTACCAATCCGGTAATGTCTGTCGGGTTAAAAATTACGCAGAGATGTTTCACGTCGGGGCAGTATGCTTTCACGTCTTTACCTAACTGAGCAGCAATTTGCGCATTCCCTTTCAACAGCTCTTCGCGGGTCATTCTTATTTTACGTGGAGCCCCTCCGGAAGAAACGATGTATTTGGCATTGGTGAATGCTTCTTTTACGTCGGTAGTGAAGCTAAATTCAATATCGTCGAATCCGCAATGGCGCATTTCTTCATAAACTCCTTCTACTCCGGGTCCATAAATATCGTATAAACAAATGTTGGAGGTGAGGCGCATCATGGCAGCCGTCTGTGCCATGTTTGATCCAATCATGCCGGCGGCTCCAACGATGGTTAATTTCTCGTTTGTCAAAAAACTCATAATATGAAATTTTATCAGATAATTATTTCAATTTTTGAAACGGCAAAATTACAAGATGTTCTCGAACTGACGAAAAAGATAAAGTAAATAATGCTTAAATAAGAAGATTTATTTGAGATTGCTTCTCATTTAACTTATATTTTCCGGTTTATAATTATCGACTTTCCATACATATAACTTATCTATTTGGCAATTTTTATTAGGTTTACAATTGCTGGTTGAATTTGGTTAGCTGTCGGATATTTTCTATTTTTGTATTACCAAAAACTAATGCCTGAATAAAATAGATCAATCATTTTAATATTAACAATTTCGATGAAAAAAATATTTTTAGCCATGGTGCTTGTCGGTTCTCTTTTGGGAGGCTACGCCCAAGAGAAGAATGATACCGTTTTCGTTCGTTCCAATACCGAAAATGGTGTTATCGAAGGATTTGAAAGAGCGGGGGTTAAAATCTTCAGAGGTATTCCTTATGCTCAGCCGCCGGTAGGAAAATTGCGGTGGAGAGAGCCGCAACCTGTAAAAAATTGGAGGGGGGTTAAAAAAACAATTCACTTTGGTCCGCGTGCGATGCAATTGCCGGTTTTTAGCGACATGCGTTTTCGTTCCAATGGAATGAGTGAAGATTGTTTATACCTGAATGTATGGACTCCTTCGAAAAACAACCGGGAAAAACTCCCTGTGTTGGTTTATTTCTATGGTGGCGGTTTCATTGCCGGAGATGGGTCGGAGTATCGTTATGACGGTGAAAGCATGGCCAGGCAAGGCATTGTAATGGTAACCATTAATTATCGCCTGGGTATATTTGGATTTTTCAGTCATCCCGAATTGACAAGAGAATCGCCTCACCATGCTTCCGGAAATTATGGGTTGCTCGATCAGTGTGCCGCCTTGCAATGGGTTAAACGTAATATTGCCTATTTTGGAGGCGATCCCGATAAAATTACCATTGGCGGAGAATCGGCCGGCTCGTTTTCCGTAAGTGCACAGATGGCATCGCCCTTATCGCGGAATCTGATTGCCGGTGCCATAGGAGAAAGCGGTTCATTGTTGGGTTTTAGAGCGATGCCTCACTTATCGGAGGCTGAAAAAGCAGGACTTTCATTTCAAAATGCGGTAGGAGCCAAGAATCTTAACGAGTTACGTAGTACGCCGGCAGACCAATTATTGGAAATGACCTCAAGAAGGGGCGTCCCTTTGTTTGGGGTTATTGTTGACGGTTATTTTTTTCCTACCGAACCGGAAACTATTTTTCTGAAAGGCGAACAAGCTCAAGTACCCTTGCTTGTGGGCTGGAACTCGATGGAAAGCAATTATAAAGCGATATTGGGAGAGGAAGAAGTAACAGTAGAAAATTATGAAAAAGCTGTCAGAAAAAGATATCCCGATATTGCGGACGGATTATTGAAAGTCTACAAAGCAAATTCCGACGAGGAAGTGGCGCAGGTTGCTACCGATTTGGCAAGTGATATGTTCATAGGCTACGGAACATGGAATTGGTCGGATATTCACGCAAAAACCGGGAATAACGAGGTTTATCGTTATTATTTTGTTCATCCACGGCCGGGTTACAAAAACGCAAAAACCGGCGACAACCTGTTAATAAGAGGGGCTGTACATTCTGCCGAAATCGAATATGTATTGGGAAATTTACCGGTAAACGATGTTTACGATTGGCAATCGGAAGATTATTTTGTTTCAACCCTCTCGCAGCTATTTTTTGCCCATTTCATCAAAACCGGAAATCCCAATGGTCTTGGCGTTCCCACTTGGCTGCCCGTTAAACCGGATGAACCGGCTAATGTGATGATTATCGGACGGAATGCTCGCCTGCAAAAGGAACAACATCGCGACCGGTATCTCTATTTAAGAAACATACATTTTTAATATATCGAATTTAATATATCGAATGGAAGAAATAAAACATCGATCGGGTTTCGTTAATATTGTCGGGAATCCTAATGTGGGTAAATCCACACTTATGAATCTATTGGTAGGTGAAAAGCTTTCCATCATTACTTCGAAAGCACAAACTACACGACATCGTATCATTGGTATTGTCAACACG
>JAAZMQ010000060.1 GCA_012798745.1 Bacteroidales bacterium | reverse complement strand
TTTCATGAAAATAGTAAATTCATTTTTCTTACTGAGGGTATCTCCAACATCAAAAGTAAAAAATCGAAGTTGCATTTATTTAAATTATTGCGTTAATTTGCAACTCAACGTATGAACCGTCAGCCTATGAAAAAAACAGTTTCTTTGTTCATCGTATTTATAGCAGGATCCCTATCTTTTCATACCTTCTCGCAAGAAAAAGGGAAAGCTTCATTCTATGCACACAAAATGCAAGGGAGAAAAACCTCCAGCGGGGAACCGTATCACAGCGACAGTTTGACTTGTGCTCACCGCACCTACCCTTTTGGTACCTTGCTGATGGTCAAAAATCCGGAAAACGACAAAACGGTAATCGTTAAAGTCATAGATAGGGGGCCTTCTATCAAAAGCCGGTTAATCGATTTATCTTATGCCGCAGCAAAACAACTGGGCATCATACGACAGGGTATAGCAGAAATTGAATTAAAAGAATGGGAATTTAGTCCTGCACCCCCCATCCAATCATTCGACATAACAAAACTTGCTATACCTGTTGAAACAACAATCGATATTTCTAGAAAACTCATCTCAACTTATTTTAAAAATCATCGAATGAATCGTTCATCCGCTCTCGATTAATAAAAAAAGAGGGTGCATTATCATATAATTTCACCCTCTTTGTGTTCATACTCCTATCGGAGAACCATTTCAACTATTCGATTTTCAGCGGCTTATTTGTGATGTTGATGTACCCTCTTTTTTATCCCGGATACATTTTATTTGGAAACTACCTCTTTTCATTCGAAAAGGAATAAGGAAAATCAGCGGGATGAACGCCTCGTGCGCGATTGGGCTTGTCGGACATCGTCATTTCAATTTGCGCTCCCTTTGTCAGATCATCATGAGTAAAATAATTTTTTGAATACGATTTCCCGTTCAGCTTGATATCTGCTATATAGCGTTTCGAAGCCTCATTATCTGTAGCACGAATGGAAATGACATTCCCATTCTCCAACGAAATGTTTATTTTATTGAACAAAGGAGAACCAATGACATATTCATTACTTCCCGGACAAACGGGATAAAATCCCATCGCGGAAAATACATACCATGCAGAGGTTTGCCCGTTATCCTCATCGCCGCAGTATCCATCGGGAGCAGGCGTATAAAGCCGATCCATCACTTCACGCACCCAATATTGAGCCTTCCAGGGTTCACCGGCATAATTATACAGATAAATCATGTGTTGAATCGGCTGATTCCCGTGAGCATATTGCCCCATATTCATGACCTGCATTTCACGAATTTCGTGAATCACACCTCCATAATAGCTCGCATCGAAAACGGGCGGCATGATAAATACGGAATCCAGCATCGCCACAAACTCCTTCGCTCCTCCCATCAAATCAATCAATCCCTGAGGATCGTGAAAAACAGACCACGTATAATGCCAACTGTTTCCTTCGGTAAAAGCATCTCCCCACTTGAAGGGACTAAAAGGCGATTGAAACGTCCCATCTTCATTTCTACCCCTCATGAGCTTGTATTCCGAAGAATAGAGATTCCGGTAGTTTTGGCAACGTTTAGCATAAAGCTCAATCTCTTTTTGGGGACGATTCAATGCTTTGGCAAGTTGGTAAATTGTCCAATCGTCATACGCATATTCTAATGTACGAGCCGCACTTTCGTTGATACCCACATCGTACGGTACATAACCCAATCGGTTATAAAATTCGTATCCCAAACGTCCCGTAGAAGAAACCTTGGGGTGAACACTATTGGCACCATGCAACACCGCTTCGTAAAGCGTTTCGATGTCGTATCCGCGAAGCCCTTTCAAATAAGCATCGGCTACAACCGAAGCCGAGTTATTGCCAACCATGCATCCCCGATGACCCGGACTTGCCCATTCGGGTAGGAATCCACTTTCTTTGTATGTATTTGCCAATCCTTCTTGAATTTCCCTGTTAACCGATGGATAGATCAGATTCAGCAAGGGGAACAACGCTCGAAACGTATCCCAAAAACCGGTATCGGTGTACATATACCCTGGAAGAACTTGACCATTATAAGGGCTATAGTGGATAATTTTACCGGAGGCGTCTTTCTCGTAAAGTTTGCGGGGAAAAAGAGTGGAACGATACAGTGCCGAATAAAAAGTACGTTTCTGATCGAGATTACCCCCTTCTATCTCTATCTTGCCCAATACCTCGTTCCATGCTTTCCTTCCTTCGATCTTTACCGTTTCGAAATCTTTTCCTGCCACTTCTTTTAAATTCAGCCAAGCTTGCTCGTAGCTGATAAACGAAGAAGCCACATGGGCCACCACTTTCTCGCCACGCTTTTTGGTAGAAAAGCCAATAAAAGCCGCTGCGTGATCAGCCTCACATTTTGTTGTATTTTCTTGAATCACTCGGTTTTTAACCGTGCTTTGATACACAAACGGTTTATCAAATACAATAACAAAATAATTTTTAAAATTATCGGGAACTCCACCACTATTGCGTGTAGTGTAACCGATAACAGCATTTTTTTCGGGCAAAATTTCCACAGCCGATCCCTTATCGAAAGCATCGATCAACACATAAGCTTTGTCTGTTTTAGGGAATGTAAAACGAAAAATTGCCGCTCTGTCGGATGGGGTTATTTCTGTCGTAACATCATAATCGGCCAAATAAACACTGTAGTAATAGGGCTTCGCAATCTCGGCCTTATGCGAAAACCAACTGGCACGTTTATCCTGATCGAACTCCGGTTTTCCGGTCATCGGCATAATGGAAAACTGGCCGTAATCGTTAATCCACGGGCTGGGTTGATGAGTTTGCTTGAAACCCCGGATTTTATCGGCATCGTATCGGTATTGCCAACCGTCTCCCATTTTACCCGTTTGAGGTGTCCAAAAGTTCATTCCCCAAGGGAGAGCAACGGCGGGATAAGTATTGCCATTGGATAATTCGAATTTCGACTGGGTGCCTACTAAAATATTCACATAATCCACCGGCTCCAATTCCATTTGAGCAGTAACCACAGTAAACTTAGTCCATACAGTGATTAAGGCAATCAAAAAATATTTTGTCTTCATTTTATCGTTTTTTAAAGTGTATTTACTAAATCAATTTTACCTTCTTTTTCCAACTTCAGGATCAATTCGCCAAACAACGTATTTGCCCACGCAAACCAACTGCGCGTGAATTTGGAAGGATCATCTTTATGAAAAGATTCGTGCATAAATCCGGTATCTGCATCCGTATCGCGAAGCATTTTAAGACAATATTTGATTTCATTGTCATCGCTGCTGGTTTGTGCGCGCATAATGATGCTCATCGGCCAAATCATGTCGTATCCAATGTGAGGACCACCAATTCCTTCTGCTGCTTTCCCTTTGAAAAAATAGGGATTATTATTGCTCAATACCAGTTTGCGTGTATTCTGATAAATGGGGTCATTTCTATCGATGGTGTTCAGATAAGGCATTCCTAAAAGGCTCGGCACGTTGGCATCGTCCATAAAATACGTATTCCCAAAACCGTCCACTTCAAAAGCATAAACTTTTCCATAATGGAGATGTTCTACAATGGCATGTTTTTTTATAGCCGTTTCTACCTCATCGGCCAACACGCGACATTCATCGGCAAATGTGTTATCGCGGGTCACGCTTTCCGAGATTTCAGCCAATTGACGCAAAGACACCACAGCAAACCTATTGGAAGGAACAAGAAATCCGAATGTGGTGGCATCATCGGAAGGGCGAAAAGCAGAAAATATTAGTCCCACAGGATTTACCGGATGGCCATACCCGTCATTGGGTACCGTATCGAGCGCTCTGTCGGTAACCCGCAAAAAGCGATAAGGTCCCAACCCATTTTTACGCTGTTGCTCTTTAAATGTCTTTACAACCAACGCCATTGCTTTTCTCCAATCGGAATCAAAAACCGATGCATCACCGGTCGTCTTCCAATAATTATATGCCAACCGAATAGGATAACAAAGCGAATCGATCTCCCACTTGCGTTCATGCAACATTGGTTTCATATCGGTTTTATCGCTCATCCATTCACCATCGGGTTTGGGTTCGAAATTGAATGCATTCGCATAAGGATCTATCAAAATACATTGCGTTTGCCGGTTAATTACACCTGCAATCATCTCACGAAGATGCGAATCCTCTTTCGTTAGCGGAAGATAAGGCCAAACCTGAGCCGAAGAATCACGCAACCACATGGCATCAATATCACCTGTAATCACAAACGTATCCGGTTTACCGTTTCTTATACCGAAATTCACCGTAGTATCCAACGTATTCGGAAAACAGTTTTCGAACATCCAACGCAATTTAGGATCGTTGATTTTCGATTTTACGCTTGCTATTGTTTTCTCTACTGCTTTGGAAGTAAATTTGCGATTTTCGGGAGCCGGGCGTTTCGATGTATACACTCGCTGTTGCGGGGTTTCGAATAACGATG
>JAAZMQ010000059.1 GCA_012798745.1 Bacteroidales bacterium | reverse complement strand
CCACGAAGTCGAAATCGGCAAGCCATTTCTCCAGTTTGGCACGAGCCCCCTTTAAACCCACGTACGATTTGAATTTCCTAATCCGGGAAAGATCCTCGATTATGGGTTGGTCGGCATCAAAATCGCGTGGATGCAGATAACTCATCACGTAATCCGAACGTCTTGTCCATCGCTTGATGAGCAGGTAAGGGAACAACCTGAAATATCCGCCGCCGGAAAAAATAACGGATTTTCCCAGTAGCGAAACATAATTTATCGGCAACTCTTTCAATTCAATGCCGTTGTATTTCACGATTGAAGCCGTCGGAGCTTTATATGAAGGGAATCCTCCGTGAGCACGGGGAGCGGGAAAAATCGAACAATCCACTTCAACACCGTTTTCGATAAGCACCTCAAAAGCCCATTTCTCGTTTTCACGAATAGAAAAACCCGGTGCACGAAAATATTTCACTTTTTTCCCGGTCAGATCCTCCAGCGTTTTTACCGAATATTCCACATCGTTTGAGAATTCTTTCCGGCTTTGCTCGTACACCAATTGATGCATGCGCGTATGCGTGCCGATTTCATACCCACGAGAAGCAATTTCCTTAACCACTTCGGGATAAGTCTCGGCAATCCAGCCCAGGCAAAAAAAAGTAGCGTTGGCATCGTTTTCTTCCAACATGGAAAATATCCGTTCCATATTGGCATGAATTCGGCTTTCATAATTTCTCCACTGAACAGCCGTTTTTGTGGAATCGTTGTCAAGGATGTGAAACCACTCTTCTATGTCGAAAGTCAAGATATTCATCTTGTCGGCTCTTTATTGTATTATCTTTATAATGCACCCACCCCACGAATATCCCACTCCGAACCCCGCCAAAAGGATATTTCCTTTCAGATTATTTTTTTTCATTTCTTCATACATCACGATAGGAAGGGTTGAAGAAACCGTATTACCTACTTCACTCATGAAATACGGGAATTTCGATTCCTCTATTTTCAGTTTTTTCCGCAGGTAGTTCAACATGAATTTATTGGCTTGATGGAATATGAAAGTATTTATTTCATCAACATTCAGGTTGTTTTTCTTTAATGTATCTTCTATTAGAGGTGGCACAGCTTCTATGGTAAAATTGAATATTTCGGCGCCGTTCATGTATAGATGATCGGAAGATAGGGGATTGCCATTATCATCAAACTTTAAATCATTAGCCTTTTCGCGATTACGCATCCCACCCGTTTTTACGATAAGATTTTTTGCTCCTTTACCGTTTGTACCTAAACTAAAGTTTCCGATTTCGGCAAATCCGTCAGTTGAGATCAACGTTGCCGATCCGGCATCTCCAAATAACGTTCTGTTCCCTTTATCTTTAGGGTGCATAAATTTGGAATACGTTTCGCCTGTGAGAAGCAGAATGTTGTTGGCTATACCTCCCAACAATAACCCTTTCGCCAACGAAAGGCCATAAACATATCCCGAGCAGCCCAAATTAAAATCCAATGCACCGCATGAAGTGGGTATTTTTAATTTTT
>JAAZMQ010000371.1 GCA_012798745.1 Bacteroidales bacterium | reverse complement strand
TGGGGCCAATATTCTTTTACAGGGAACCTCAATAGGCACGATAACCGATTTCGAAGGGAACTTTTCGATTCAAGCTCCCCCCAACGGCGTGTTGGAAATCAGATATGTCGGTTATAAAACACAAATTATTCCTATCAACAACAGAACATCGATCCAAATTATTTTGGAAGAAGATGTTGAATTGTTGGATGAAGTGGTAGTTGTGGGATATGCAACCGGAAGTCAACGCACCATTTCGGGAGCTGTGCAAAAAGTGAGTCAAAAAGACATGAACGCGGGTGTGGTTGTCAATCCATTAGATGCCTTAAAAGGCAAAGTAGCCGGTGTCAACATACAGAAGACCGGAGGTGACCCAACTGCAGGAAGCTCTATTCGTGTACGCGGAACAACTTCTCTTTCAGGGGGTAATGATCCTCTGGTTGTAATCGATGGTATGTTTGGCGATTTAGGACTTCTCAATGCCTTATCTCCAGGGGATATTGAAAGTTTCACTATCCTAAAAGATGCCTCCGAAACAGCCCAATATGGTTCAAGGGGTGCAAGTGGAGTAATTGTAGTAACAACTCAAAAAGGAAAAGCCGGCACGAAAATTCTCAATTATGAGGGAACTTTCGGAATAGAAAACTCTTATAAAACAATCAACATGCTGAGTGCTGAAGGCTACAGGCAGGCAGTTATTGATGGCGGTTATGTGAATGCTCTCGACGGAGGAGCAAGTACTAATTTTATGAAAGAAATGCTCCAAACAGGTTACACTCAGAATCATCGAATTTCTTTTGGCGGTGGTACGGCAGAGACTAACTTCAGAGCATCGCTCGGAATTATCGATCAAAAAGGGATTATCAAGAACAACGGGATGCAAAACTATACCGTTAAAATAGACGGTAGTCAATTATTATTCGACAACAAATTAAAGTTGGATATCGGTGTATTTGGTTCTAAAAAGGAAAGTAGATACGTAAACGACTATCAAAAGACTTTCTATTCTGCAGCCTCATTCAATCCTACTCTTCCTGCAATGCAAAACGAGGATGGAAGTTGGCCCGAAGATCCTAATGCCAATGAAGTGGACAATCCATTAGGCCGTCTGACAATTGACGACCGCGAAGATAACGCATATCTTGCAACTAACAGTCGTTTGACATGGAATATAAATGAAAATTTAAAATTCAGTGCATTTGGTTCATACACATATAATGCAAAAGAAAATTTGAATTATATTCCTACCAATATTAAGGCTGGTATTCGTGAAGGACGAGGCAAAGCTTATCGAGGACTCAACAAAAGCAATATTCTTATGGGAAATTTGAGCCTGAATTACAAAAAGATTGTTGAGCGACACCGCATAGATGCATTAGCACTTGTTGAAGGTCAGAAATATGATTACACAGGATTTTCAGCAAATGCTCGAGGATTCGACACCAATTATTTTCTTTACAACAATTTGGCAGCTGGCGCAATTGTGAAGTATGGAGATGTTTCATCTTATAAAAACGGATATAACTTAAGTTCATTCTTGGGACGTGTTAATTATATGTATGCAGATCGTTATATAGCAACCGTTAATATTCGTTTTGACGGATCATCCAAATTGGGAGAAAATAATAAATGGGGATTTTTCCCATCGGCTTCGCTTGCATGGGTTATGAGTGAAGAAGATTTCATGAAAGATATCGATGCTATCGATGAATTCAAATTAAGAGTCGGATATGGTAGAACCGGTAACCAGGATGCTATTAGTGCATATAATTCTCTCTTGCTGATGGGCCCTTCAGGAATAACGTCAGTTAACGGAGTTTCAACGGTAACTTATAGCTACAACAGAAATGCAAATCCGGATTTGAAATGGGAAACGAAAAATATGTTCGATGTCGGAGTTGACATGGCTTTTATGAATCGCCGATTAACAGCCAACATAGACTACTACTATTCGAAAACCGAAGATTTGTTGTATGACTATGATGTTCCTGTTCCCCCATTCGTTCATCCTAAGCTTTTAGCCAATCTGGGAGAAATGGAAAACAGCGGTTTAGAATTTACTGTTGGTTATTCACCCATAAGAAGCAAAGATATGGATCTTACCATCTCTGGCAACGTAGCTTATCAAAAGAATAAGTTATTGTCACTCAGCGGAACATATATGGGTCAGGAATTAAATGCTGCAGAATACATGAAGCTCGCCCGTATCAATGGTGCGGGATTTCAGGGAGGCAATACTTATGTTACTTATCAAGTTGTAGGACAACCGTTGGGAGTGTTTTACTTACCTAAATCAAATGGATTGATTAACGACGGATTGGGAAGTTACACCTATAATGTGCTCAACTTGGATGATGATCCAAATATTAATTTGAACGATGGCGGAGATCGCTATTTTGCAGGTCAGGCTATGCCGAAAGTATTGATGGGCGCTAATATCAATTTTAGATACAAATCCTTTGATATCCAAACTCAATTAAATGGTGCTTTTGGACACAAAATATATAATGGAACCTCTCTATCTTATATGAATATGAATACTTTTCCGACATATAATGTATTACCGGATGCTCCCGAAAAGAAAATTTTTGACAGCACTGTTACCGATTATTGGTTAGAAAAAGGAGATTATGTTCATATCGCTTATGTTACTATGGGATATAATTTTGATGTCGAAAAAATAAAAAACTGGGTTAACAGTATTCGCCTTACTGCTTCTGTGAACAATTTATATACGTTCACAAACTATTCCGGCCTTTCGCCGATGATTAACAGCACTACTGTCAACGGCTCACTTGGACTTGACGATAAACAATTCTATCCGCTGACACGTACGTACTCTTTAGGATTAAGTATTAATTTCTAAATCTCACCAAATCATGAAAAGGAATCTTTTAAAATACAGTTTAATACTTTCATTTTCACTCGCTCTTTTCGGGTGCTCATTGGATGAAACTCCAATCGACCAGTTACCTGAAAACGAGGCTTATAAAAGTCCTTCGCTCATCTATCTGAATACTGTCGCCAACTTATATACAGAAATTGGCGGATCCGATGGAGGTAACGGATTAGCCGGAACGGATAGGGGCATTTACGACTTAAACACCTTTACTGCAGATGAAGTGATGCTTCCCACGCGTGGTGGCGACTGGTTCGATGGAGGCCTATGGCAAGACTTATTCAAACACAATTGGAAATCCGACAATTCTGTTATTTTAAACAGCTGGAATTATCTATATCGCGTAATTGGGAAAATAAACATGTCTCTCGACAAATTAAACAGTCTTATCGAGCAAGATCCCGAAAACACCTATCTTCCAGTTTACAAAGCAGAAATAAGAGCATTGCGCGCCATGTACTACTATTATCTGATGGACTTATTTGGACGCGTGCCCATTGTGAAAACTGCTACGACTCAGATATCTGACGTTCAGCAATCTACGCGCTCGGAAGTATTTAACTTTGTAGTCACAGAATTGCAAGAGTCTATTCCATATCTTTCGACAGCAAACAGTTCGAAAACCGGAGAATACTACGGGCGAATGACACGACCCGTCGCATTTTTCCTGATGGCTAAACTCGCCTTAAATGCACAGGTTTATGCTGATGACGATTGGACGGATAATAACGGAATTCCAAACGGAACAGCCGAATTTACTATTAAGGGGGCAACGAAAACCCCATGGGAAGCTACGGTTGCCTATTGCGATTCTATTACGGCTCTCGGATATGAACTCGAAAGCGATTTTTCAGCGAATTTCAGCATCAGCAACGAATCATCCAAAGAAAATATCTTTGTGATACCTATGGATCCGACAAACTTCACTGCTCGTAACATGAATTTGGTTCGTTCGCGTCACTACGCACACGGCAAAGCTTATTCGCAAGATGGTTGGAATGGTTCTTCGGCAACGAAAGAAGCATTAGCTATCTTCAGAAAAGGCACTGAAGACCCACGTATGGAAAAAACATATTTCACAGGCAAAGTGAAAGGGCCGGACGGAAACTTCATCAAAGACGGCGATGCCGACTTGGAATACAAACCCGATGCGATCGCATTGGATGTTAGTGGAACGACTTTCGAGAAGACGGCAGGAGCGCGTATGGCAAAATACGAAACAGATCCTACTGCTCAGGCTGCAGGACAACTTCCACATAACGATTGGGTACTATTCCGCTATGCCGACGTATTGTTGATGAAATCGGAAGCTTTGGTTCGTATGGGA
>JAAZMQ010000058.1 GCA_012798745.1 Bacteroidales bacterium | reverse complement strand
TCCAAATCTTTATCGTGTTGTTTTAGAAATTCGCCAACAGTTAATTTGTTATCTTTTATATATTCTTGTTGTAACAAAGTAACTTCTTTGTAGAATTTCTTTAGAGCGCCTTCAGCTATTCTATCCAACAGGTTTTCGGGTTTCCCTGCTTCACGAGCTTTTTCCCGTGCAATTTCCAATTCTTTTTCCTTTATTTCAGCCGGGATGCCTTCCGGAGTTATGGATATGGGATTCATTGCAGCAATTTGCATAGCTACATCTTTTGCAACTTGCTCGTTTACATCGGGTTTATTAAATCCAACGATAGTTGCTAATTTATTTCCCATATGCACATATGCCGTAACATAAGGTGCAGAAATATATTCGTAGTATCCTAATTGTATTTTTTCACCGGTAGCTCCTATTTTATCGGTAATGAGATCCGCAATTGTTCCCTTTGGGAGCTGAATAGCGAGTAGCTCATCCAATGTTTTGGGTTTATGTTCCATCGCCGTATCCAGAATTTGTTGCGTGAGAGCAATAAACTCGGCATTTTTTGCTACAAAATCGGTTTCGCATTGTAATGCCACGATAGCAGCAAAATTACCTTCGGCTTTGGCTAGAACACATCCTTCGGATGCTTCGCGATCCTCGCGTTTTGCAGCGACCGCTTGCCCTTTTTTGCGGATGATCTCCATTGCTTTATCGAAATCACCATTAGCTTCGGTCAATGCATTTTTGCAATCCATCATCCCCGCTCCTGTCATTTTACGAAGATGCTGAATTTCTGCTATTGTAACTGCCATAATTTATTTTCCTTTTTATTTTTTGTTATTGGTTGTTTATTCTTCTTCTTCTTCTTCGTCTTTTGCATATTTGCTAACTATAGCTGCATTTATTGCTTCTTTGTCTTCTTTCTTTATCCGTTCTTTTTTTGCTGCTTTTGTTTTTCGTTCTCTGCGTTGTGCTTCCTCTTTTTGTTCTTCGGCTGCAGCAGCATCGGCTTTTTCGGCTTTACGTTCTTCTAATCCTTCTTTTATTGCGTCGCAGATATATTCAACAATTAGTTCAATGGTTTTTACCGAATCATCGTTTGCCGGGATTACGAAATCTACGCTTGTCGGATCGGAATTCGTATCCACAATGGCAAAAACAGGGATTCCCAACCGATTAGCTTCTTTTACAGCAATGTGTTCCTTCATTACGTCTACTACAAAAAGAGCTGCAGGCAGACGGGTAAGGTCTTGAATGGAACCAAGCATTTTTTCGAGTTTTGCACGTTGACGGGTAATTTGCAATTTTTCGCGCTTCGACAAGGTATCAAAAGTTCCATCCTTTATCATTTTGTCGATATTGTTCATTTTTTTTACTGCTTTTCGGATGGTTGGGAAATTGGTGAGCAGACCTCCCGGCCAACGTTCTACCACGTAAGGCATGTTTATGCTTCGTGCTTTCTCTGCAACAATATCTTTTGCTTGTTTTTTAGTTGCGACGAAAAGGATTTTTTTTCCTGATTTTGCAATTTGTTTTAATGCAGCGGCAGCTTCTTCTGCTTTTGCGATTGTTTTGTGAAGATCAATAATATGAATTCCGTTGCGTTCCATGAAGATATATGGAGCCATTGCCGGATTCCATTTGCTTTTTAGGTGGCCGAAGTGCGCCCCGGCTTCAAGAAGTTGGTCAAATTCTAATTT
This sequence comes from Bacteroidales bacterium, assembly GCA_012798745.1. GTDB lineage: Bacteria > Bacteroidota > Bacteroidia > Bacteroidales > Dysgonomonadaceae > Anaerorudis. The sequence continues at coordinate 1,257 of JAAZMQ010000058.1, read as the reverse complement.
TGCCATGTTTGTTTTTTAATTTTATTCGTTTACATTCTTTTTCTTAATCGAATCACAAGGTAGATTATCTTGTATTATGCACGATAATGTCCTTATGATTTAGATACTAAACGTTTATTTTAAGTGGCCCACTGTTAATCCTTCTATATACACATAGGAAAGGTATGTAACAATTGCCGTTTCCCTAAATCGTTTACTTAAAAGATTAACGTTTCGAAAACTGGAATTTCTTCCTTGCTTTTGGTTGCCCCGGTTTCTTACGTTCAACAACTCTCGGGTCGCGAGTCAGGAAGCCTTCAGCTTTCAGAAGTGGTTTGTCATCAGGATTGATTTTTACCAATGCGCGGGCAATGGCTAATCTAACAGCTTCTGCTTGACCTTTATATCCACCACCGTTCAAATTAATTTTAATATCGTATTTCCCGGCCGCATCGAGCTTGTTGAGTGGTTGTTTAACCACATATTGCAGAAGAGGCGAGGGGAAATAATCTTCAAGTTCATGTTTATTAATAATGATTTTTCCGTTCCCTTCCTTAACATATACTCGGGCTATTGCGGCTTTACGTCTTCCTATTGCGTTTACTGCTTCCATATCTTATTTGAGTGTATTAATGTCTATTTTTTTAGGTTTCTGAGCTTGATGCGGATGTTCATCTCCTGCATATACATAGAGATTGTTAAGAATGGCTCTGCCGAGTCTATTTTTCGGCAGCATACCCTTGACTACTTTTCTAAATAGTTTCTCGGGATTTTTCTTCATTAAATCGGCAGGAGTGAATTTTTTTTGTCCTCCGGGATAACCTGAGACACGATAATATACGCGATCAGTCCATTTCTTTCCTGTTAATTCTACTTTATCTGCATTTACGATAATGACATTATCGCCGCAATCTACATGAGGAGTAAAGCTTGGTTTGTATTTTCCTCTCAATAATTTTGCCACTTCAGAGCATAAACGTCCTAAGTGTTGGCCAGTTGCATCAATTACAACCCATTCTTTTTGAGCTGTTTCTTTGTTTACAGAAATGGTTTTATAACTTAATGTATCCACTTTCTTTGTTTTTTTAGTTTATTAAAAATCAGTCCATTCTTTTGCTTCTCGTTGTTTCATGCTAAGGGTGTGAGAAACATAAAGAAGCTCAAAATCAGACTTTAAGCAACTTTTTTACAATAATCGGATTGCAAAGTTACAATATTTCAAAGAATTAACAAAGAATCTTTTGTGAATTTATAATCTGTAGAGTCAACCGGCAAGTG
>JAAZMQ010000354.1 GCA_012798745.1 Bacteroidales bacterium | reverse complement strand
CTTTTGGATATTTACCCTACGCTTGTAGATTTGTGTGGACTTCCCGAATCTGAGGAACTGGAAGGAACAAGTTTAAGGCCGCTGCTTGATAATCCTTTGAAAGAATGGGATCGGCCGGCTTATACCGTCTGGAACGAACACGGGAAAGGTATCACTGGAGTTGTGATACGTACTGAAGAATGGCGATATGCTGAATTTTTTGGAGTAGGGGCAGGTGCTTTTCTAACCGACCCAATTCACGATCCCGACGAATTGGTTAATCTTATTTATGATCCAAAATACGAAGAAGTTGTCAAGCATTTGCATCAACTCGCTTCGGATTACGTTGCAGGAAAAACCGAACTTCCACCCAAACTGTTAAAACAGGAAACGCGATAATTTAGAATCTTTATAATAAATCTCCTTCAAATGAAAAAATTTTATACTCTTTTCTTTTTGCTTCCGGCATTTATCTCTATATATGCCCAGGATGCACGCGAATTGTTGTACAATTTCGAAATATTGAAACCTGACCATGCCGATAAACCCAAAGTTGAGGGTTTTGCCAAAGATCGTATTCAAGAAAAACCGGGGAGAGGCTTGATTGCCTTTTTCAACGCAAAGGATAGAAGTGTATACCTAAGTTGGCGCTTACTGCAAACCGATTCTGGAGATATTGCTTTCGATGTATATAGAGGCGCAGGGAAAGGTGGAGATAAACTCAACAAAAAACCCATTACAGCAACCACCGATTTTCTTTATCGGAATGCTTCTTTGAAAGAAAATGATGTTTATTGGGTGGTTCCCATCCTGAAAGGGAAAAAAAGTATATCTTCAGAACGGGTAGAAGCCATCAGCCAACCCTCGCCGGAAAAACCGCCCTATGTTTCCATTCCGCTCCAGGAAGGTGTGGCTCCCGGACGAAGACGGTTGGGAATCGGCGATTTGAACGGCGATGGAAAATTCGACTTTGTTCTGATTCAACCTAATGTAAGTAAAGATCCCGGTTTTAAACCGGATTCATCAAAGGTGACCTATAAAATAGAAGCTTACCTGCACGACGGCACATTCTTATGGCGCAATGATCTTGGCGATGGCATCGAACCCGGTGTGTGGTATTCGCCATTTATTGTTTACGACCTCGACGGCGACGGCAAAGCCGAAATAGCCGTAAAGACAGCTCCTACGGGTATCAGAGATGCTGATGGGTGTGTTTATGAAGGAGAAGAGTGGATTTCGATATGGGATGGCATGACCGGTAAAGAAATTACCAAAGCCGATTGGCCTGAAAGATCCCCTAGATTGGGCGATTATAATCGTCAAAACCGCAATCAACTTGGGGTGGCCTATCTCGATGGCAAAACCCCTTGCCTGATCGTGGCAAGAGGAACCTACAAAGCCATGTTTGTAGATGCATATCAATTCACAGAGGGTAAATTAACCAAATTGTGGCATTGGGATGGTGATGAAGAAAATCCGGTGGTGCGAAGTCAGGGTGCGCATATCATGCTGGTTGCCGATGTTGATGAAGACGGTAGAGACGAAATTATTCTTGGCTCGGCTGTCTTGGATGATAACGGTACTCTTCTATGGTCGGCAGGTCTTGGCCATCCCGACAAAGTTTTTGTTACTGATATTGATCCTTCGCGTCCGGGTATGGAAATTTTTCTTGCCGTTGAAGCATTACACGACCAAGATGGATTGGGTATTTGCCTCCGTGATGCCAAAACAGGGGAACTTGTTTGGAAAATCGGGCGCCCTACCATTCATGTGGGGTCGGGAATGGTGGCAGATATTATTGCCGAAAAACCCGGTCTTGAATGTTTCGCCACTGAAGACCCCAAAGGGCATCGTGCTATGCGCATTCCAGGTACAGACAACAAATACCTTTTTGATGCAAAAGGAAATTTGATTGGAACCGGCGAAAATGTTCCACCCACAGGCGATTGGGTCTGGTGGGATGGCGACAAATTGCGCGAGTATATTCGTCGTACCAGAGGACAAAAAGGCTTTTCCGTTGCCAAATATCGGTATGAGGAGAATGACGAAATAATACAGAATGGATTCGAGGGACAAGTGGTTATGGTTGTGGATTTGTACGGTGACTGGCGTGAGGAAATTATCACTGCGCTACCCGGTGAATTGCGTATATATAGTACCACGATACCTGCTAAAGACCGGCGAGTGACACTTTTGCAGGATAATACCTACCGCCAAACCATTACGGTTCGCACGATGGGTTATCAACAACCTGCTGTTCCCTCATTTTACCTCGGGGAATAAAAAGACAGCATTATAAAAAGCTTTAAAAAGATGAAAAATTTACCACACATTGTTTTAGCGTTTTTATCAATCGTTTGTCTGTGTTCATTTAAAGAGAGCAAGCAAAAAATTTACAATATAGCGAACTATGGTGCGGTAGGAGATGGTGTTATCGTAAATACGCAAACCATTCAGCAGCTCATAGATCAATGTGCAGAAGAAGGTGGAGGCGTAATAGTTGTTCCCGAAGGTGTTTTCAAAAGCGGAGCCCTGTTTTTTAAACAAGGCGTAAATCTGCACCTTGAAAAAGGTGGTGTATTGAAAGGTACGGTTAATGCCGACGATTACCCGGTAATAGATACGCGATGGGAAGGAATTGAACAACCTTGGCGTTCTGCTTTTATCAATGCTTTTGGGTTAGACGGTTTTAATATTACAGGAAAAGGGACGATAGACGGTTCGGGCGAAGAATGGGCGAAAATAGAATGGAGCAGTCTAAGGTTTGGTCGTCCACGTTTGATTGCCGTGCAAAATTCCAAAAATGTTTTCATATCAGACATATCCGTTAAAAACCAGGCTTGTTGGGGAGTTTTTATTTTGTACTCTCACAACGTCGATATTCGTGATCTCACCATCAGAGCTGCTCATTATATCCCTATGTCCGACGGGATTGATATCGATTCTAGTACCCGCGTTCATATTTCGAATTGCGATATCGATGTGAACGATGATTGCATAGCGGTGAAATCGGGCAAAGATGAAGATGGACGCAGGGTTGACAAGCCATCGGAAAACATTTTGATAGAAAATTGCCGCTTCCGATACGGTCACGGTGGAGTGTCGATAGGTAGTGAAATGTCTGGAGGCATTCGCAACGTTGAAGTTCGCCATTGCGTTATGGAAGCCGACAATTGGGCTCCCGTCCGCTTTAAATCCCAACCGAGCAGGGGAGGAGTTGTGGAAAACATCATTTACAGCGATTTGATGTTGAAAAATACTCGCCAAGCATTCGAGTTCAATATGGAATGGCGGATGGTACCACCTATAAAACCACCTTCTGATCCATTGCCTGTAGTAAGAAACATTAAAATCATCAACGTTTCGGGTACGGTTGAAAAAGTGGGTATCATGCACGGTTTACCCGACAGTCCTATTCAAAATGTTTCGTTTCAGAATTGTCATATCAAGGCAAAAAGAGGATTCGTTTTGGAAAATGTCGAAAATATCGATCTTTCAGGCCTTCACATTACTGTGGAAGAAGGGGAGCCTATCGTTATTCGCAATACTGCACCGCGTGACAATGTTTTTCATAAAGAATCTTTGTCGTCCGTGAGCAACCTAACCGCTGGTGAAATTGCTACTCGGTTTAAGAATCCTCCTCCCCAATACAGCCTCAGCTTTTATTGGGGCTGGGATGGGAAAGTTACCGAAGAGGTAATGGCTCGCGATTTGGACGAATTCAGATCCAACAATGTCTCGGTTGTAACTATTGAACCCGGATACGACATGGACAATCCATACCTTTCCGAAGGATGGTTTGAAAAAGTAGAAACGGCCGTCAGGTTGGCAAAAGAGCAAAACATGTGTGTGTATCTTGTGGATGAAGGGAAATATCCGAGTGGTTTTGCCGGCGGAAAAATTTCGGAGCAAGCACCGGATCTCACCATGAAGGCACTGGTAGTTGCCGAAAAAATTGTCGTTAATGAAAGCGAATCGGTCTATCGCGATCTATCGCCTGAAATCCTCAGTGCGGCAGCCTATAACAAAGTCGACAGTACGACTCATATAATTGATATTAGTAACGGTAGATTGAACTGGACTGCACCTGCCGGAGATTGGGAAATCTTGCTCGTTAAAAGTGATTTTACATCTTCTCCTACTCGTTCGGTAAATAATCCGGAACGCAGCAAAAATACCCGTCATGCACTTATTGATTATCTTGATTCCGCTGCAACCCGTAAATTCATCGAATTTACACACGAAAAATATGCTGAACGCATGCAAAATGAATTTGGCAAAACCATTTTGGGTTTTCGAGGGGACGAACCCGATTACTCTATCCGCGGCATTCCTTGGACGACGACTCTGTTTAACACCTTCAAGAGAATGAAAGGTTATGACGTCCGCCCTTATGTCGCATCTTTTTTTGCCCCGGCTTTAACGGAAGAGCAATGGCGTGTTCGTGCCGATTATTGGGATGTATGGTCCACTCTTTTTGCCGAGAACTTCTTTAAGATTCAGGCTGATTGGTGTGCCAATCATCATTTGGGCTATCTTGTACACCTAAACCATGAAGACAAAATGGTTGATTTGATTCGGTCGACGGGGGATTTTTTCAAAGCAATGCGGTACGTGCAAATGCCTGGCGTAGATGCAATTTGGGATCAAATATGGCCGGAGAAAAATATGCCGGTGTATCCCAAATATGCTTCTTCGGCTGCACATCTGTTCGGTCGTTCACGGTCATTTACTGAAAGTTTTGCGGCATATCGCCCTCAGCCCGGTATCGATCAGGCTAAATGGATAATCGATTATCAATTGGTAAGAGGTATCAATATGGTAGAAGTCATGTTTGTTCCTGCTTCTACTAGCGGCAAATCCGGCATGCGGGGATGGCTTGCCGACGAAAAATTTTCGGCAGTCGCCAAATATGTTCAACGCGCCTGCTATTTGCTTTCACAAGGAACACCCGCAGCCAAAATAGCGGTATATTTTCCTACAACGAGCATTTGGTTGGGCAACAATGAAGCCGAAGAAAGCACGCTTACCCTCATGCAAAAACTACTGGCCATGCAACGTGATTTTGATGTTGTGGACGAACAGTCGCTTCAATCCTTAATGAAACTCGAAAACGGGAGGTTTATCAACTTGAGCGGTCAGACCTATTCAACGGTGATAATTCCACCGGTTAGCGTAATTTCAAAAAACGCTTTAAATCGTCTGAAAACATTCAGAGAAATGGGTGGAACCGTAATTTTTATCGGAACACCTCCTCAACTGATTGCTGACCGAACGTTTTTTGATGCTACAGGACCGGCAGACATAAGTTGGGCAGTGCATGAACCCTTGAGTGACTTGACGGATGCAGTACTTGGAGTACTTCCGCCTGCAGATTTCCATTTAGCGCATCCTGCTTCATCCATTAAATATACACACCGCAAATGGAATGATGCAGATTTATATTTCGTTTTCAACGAAAGCAATCAAACGCAAGATCTTACAATTACATTATCCGGTAAAGGGAAGGTGCAACTTTGGGATGCGATGACAGGCGAAATTCAAGATATCTCTGATGTTGTCACAGCACAAGAAGGTATCAAAATAAATTTTCAGCTTGAACCTTGGAGCACACGCTTTATTGTCATCGACAATGATGCATTATAATATTGAGGTAAAAAGCTACTGACGAAAACAATAAAACAATAAAAACATCACAATGAAACACAAATCGCTTTTATTCAATTTATTATTGGCATTCATGATGATTTTACAACTGAATGCATCGGATCGAAAAAAATACAATTTCAACAGCGACTGGCTTTTACAAGTTGGCGATATTGAGGGAGCAGAAAAAAGCAACTTCAATGACAGCAAATGGGAAAAAATCACACTCCCCCGTGCTTTTAATGAAGACGAAGCTTTTAAGGTATCCATAGATGAATTAACGGATACGGTTGCATGGTACCGCAAACATTTTCGCATACCTCATTTGACAAACAACAACAAGGTATTTATCGAATTTGAAGGAATCCGACAAGCAGGAAAATTTTACTTGAACGGCCATTATTTAGGGAGACACGAAAACGGTGTGATGGCTTTCGGTTTTGATTTGACACCTTATTTGAAAAAAGGAGAAAACATCATTGCCGTGCGCATCGACAACGATTGGGATTATAGAGAAGAAGATACCGGAACAAAATTTCAGTGGAACAACCGTAATTTCAATGCCAATTATGGCGGTATCGTCAAAAACGTGTTCTTGCACGTGACAGGGAATGTCTATCAAACGCTTCCTTTGTATAGCAATCTCAAAACGACCGGCGTTTACGTTTATGCAACGAATATCGACATAAAAAATCGTAAAGCCGTTATTTATGCCCAATCAGAAGTACACAATGAGAGCCCAAAGCCGCAAAGGTTCAGCTATCGTGTCGCCATTTTAGATAAAGATGGTAAAGAAGTAAAAACATTCGAAGGGAAAAGTTCCGTTTTAAACCCCGGCGAATCCAAAATAGTAAGCGCAACAGAAGAAGTCGACAATCTTCATTTCTGGAGTTGGGGATATGGATATCTCTATGATGTGAAAACTCAATTGGTGGCAGACAACAAAATTATCGATGAAGTAATCACACGTACCGGGTTCCGAAAAACTCGGTTTGAAGAAGGAAAAGTTTGGCTTAACGATCGGGTTATCCAGCTTAAAGGTTATGCACAACGCACCAGCAACGAATGGCCGGCTGTAGGGCTGTCTGTTCCGGCGTGGTTGAGCGATTATTCAAATAATCTGATGGTGAAAAGCAATGCCAATCTGGTGCGGTGGATGCACGTTACGCCATGGAAACAGGATGTGGAATCGTGCGATCGTGTAGGACTGATTCAGGTAATGCCTGCCGGTGATGCGGAGAAAGACGTTACCGGACGTCAATGGGAACAGCGGAAAGAACTGATGCGCGATGCCATCATCTATAATCGCAATAATCCCAGCATTCTTTTTTACGAATGCGGAAACGAATCGATTAGCCGTGAGCATATGCTGGAAATGAAAGCCATTCGCAACAAATATGATCCTTTTGGGGGACGTGCCATTGGTTCTCGTGAAATGTTGGATATTCGCGAAGCGGAGTATGGCGGTGAAATGCTTTACATCAATAAAAGCATGCATCACCCCATGTTTGCTCATGAATATTGCCGCGACGAAGGATTGAGAAAATATTGGGACGAATACAGCTATCCTTTTCATAAAGATGGGGATGGTCCTCTTTATCGCGGAAATCCGGCCAGGGAGTATAATCGCAATCAGGACTCCTTTGCTGTGGAACTGGTACGCCGCTGGTGCGATTATTGGCGAGAACGGCCGGGAACCGGGAAACGCGTGAGTTCCGGCGGGTTGAAAATCATATTTTCAGACACCAATACACATTATCGCGGAGCAGAAAATTACCGAAGAAGTGGTGTAACCGATCCTATGCGTATCGAAAAAGACGGATTTTTTGCTCATCAAGTCATGTGGGATGGTTGGGTAGAGCCCGAAAAGCACCATACATACATCGTCGGTCATTGGAATTATCCAGAAAAGACGGTTAAACCTGTATACGTGGTATCAACGGCAGATGATGTAGAACTATTCCTTAACGGTCGGTCTCTGGGAAGCGGGAAGCGCGACTATGATTTTCTATTCATATTCGACAACATTATATTCGAACCCGGCAAACTCGAGGCTGTCGGCTACGATGAATCCGGAAAAGAATTGAGCCGTAATGCGCTTATCACCGTTGGAGAACCCGCAAGCTTAAAGCTTACTGCTTTTCAAAATCCTGAAGGGTTTCATGCTGACGGAGCCGATATGGTGCTTGTTCAAGTAGAGGTGGTGGACGAAAATGGTAACCGCTGTCCGCTCGATAATCGCACCGTTAGTTTTACGCTTCAAGGTGAAGCCGAATGGCGTGGCGGCATTGCACAAGGGCCGAATAATCATATTCTCTACACGAATTTGCCTGTTGAATGTGGGGTTAACAGAGTTCTTCTTCGCAGTACGACAAAAGCAGGAAAGGTTACCTTAACCGCCGAAGCCGAAGGACTTTCAAAAACCTCCATTTCGTTCCAATCTATTCCTGTAAAAGCAACAAACGGCTTAAGTACCTTTCTCCCTCAGATGAGTCTAGAAGGAAAGCTCGATAGAAGCGAAACATCTTTCGGACATTCCTATAAAAATAGCAAGCGGAGTGTGCGTATTTTGTCGGCTGTCGCCGGAACAAACAATGAGTCGGTTCATTACAGTTTCGATGATAACGAGTTGAGCGAATGGCGTAACGACGGCGATCTTGCTACTGCATGGATTACTTATCATCTTGAAGAATACACTACAATTGATGAAATTTGCCTTAAACTCGCCGATTTTCGTTCGCGAAGCTATCCTTTGGAAATATATGCCGGTAACACGCTTATCTGGAACGGTGAAACAGAAAAAAGCCTCGGATACATTCACCTGAAAACAAAGCCTGTACGCACTAACCGTATCACTCTCCGGTTGAAAGGAAGCACGGCAGATCAAGATGCTTTCAGACAGATTGTGGAATTGGATACTGAGCATAATATCGAGAAAAAAGATAAAAGAAAAAGCAACTATCATCTTCGCATTATCGAGGCAGAATTTTTAAAAACATTAAATAAATAAAGCTTTTATATAACATTTACAGGTGAGGATAAATGTTAAATGTCAAATAGTGTAGTATTTTAATCAAATATTGCAGTCTTTAATTAATGTTTTTGTTTATTTTTGTTTGCAGAAATACATAAAAATTTAATACTCAAGAAGTAATAATAGTAGTGTAGTTTACATCAAATCTGATAAATGTATAGAAAAGCAAATAAAGAATTCATTAAGAAAGATTTTACCGAAATGAGTAAAACGCATTTTATATTCACAAAATAAAACACAAAATTTTGTATTCTTGGACCTATTATTAAAATTAAAATCAACTCAATCAAAGAATGATGAAAGTATTATGAAAAAGAAAGTAAAAATGAAAAATGTTTGCTGGTCGCTTATTATTTTTTTTATTTTAGGCGCTTGCGAAAGTAAAATGGAAGAACATTATGAAGTTCCCGATTGGGCGGAAAGAAGTGCTTGGGAAGTCCTTCAAGAACAGGGAAATTATTCCATTTTTTTAAAAGGAGCTGAGAAAGCAGGTTTTAAACCGATTCTCGAAGGTAAGGGCCTGGTAACTGTTATGGCTCCTAATGATGAAGCTTTTAGTGAATACATTGTCAGTTGTGGAAAATCTTCAATAGATGATTTCACAAGAGATGAAGTAATGAAATTAATCGGTTTCCATCTGATATATTATTCATATGATAAAGATAAGCTGATTAATTTTCGGCCCTTAGAAGGAGACGGAGCTACCGAGGAAGAAAAGGAGGTTATGGCCGGGCTTTATTACAAGCACAGAACTCGAAGTTATGATCCACCTACCATTGAATTGGATACGAATGGCAGAGAAGTGACAGTCTATCATAATGAACGACTTTTACCTGTTTTTTCTTATAAGCTTTTTAACACTAAAGGGATTAATGCTAAATACAATTATGAATATTTTTATCCTAATTCCTTGTGGACAGGAGAAGATGGTTTTAATGTATCCAACTCAAGTGTAAATGAATATGAATTGATAGCCCACAATGGTTATATTTACTTGTTGAACCAAGTTTTGAAACCACTGGAAACTATTTATAAGGAATTGCAACAACGCGATGAATATTCCCGTTATCTGGAACTTTACGACAGGTATTCTTATTATGAGCTTGATCCTCAACTTACCGTTGATTTCGGAAAAGGCAATGACCTTTATCGTCATTATCATTCACCTCTTCCAAATATTGCCTGTGAATGGCCGGTAAACAATTTCAGGGATGTTGCCAATCTTGCTTATATGGCCTATAGCGTTTTTGCTTCTTCCAACACCGCATTAGACAATTTTTTTGAAAATTACTGGCAACAAGGAGGATATAATTCCTTTGATGAAGTTAGCGACATTGCCATAAAATATCTTATATACAATACGGTATACAAAGAATCGATTGTCTTTCCGGAAGAGATTAAAAAAGGGAACATTATCAATTCATTCGACATGAAGATTGATTTCGATGTAGATCAAGTTCCCTTAGAAAACAGGTTCATGTGTACCAATGGTGTATTATATGGGCTTAATGAATTACAACTTCCGTCGATGTTTACATCAATTACAGGTCCTGCTTTTCGATATAAAGATTTATCTTATTATCTCTACATGTTAGATGCTTCAGGAATGCTGGTTGGACTTTCTTCCGGAGAAACAACAATGACAGCCTTAATACCCACAAATCACCAAATGATAGAGGGTGGTATTAATTTGATTGATGATGAATTGTGGTCGGAAGAAGAAGGGGAACTTGCACCATTAAATACAGGAAGGATGACTGATATTGTAAACCTGCATACCGTAACAGGAGGTGAAAGTATAAAATCATCAGGCACACAGGTGCTTCGCACTAATATTCCATTTACTTATTGGTACATAAAGGATGGTGAAATTATAACCAGTGTCCTTTTTAACGAGAAATTTATAAATCCTTTTTCCATTGTATCCTTTGTTGATTTACACCCATTAACTTACAATGGCAAAGATTGGTCAAATGGGAAAGCATATACGTATGATTACGAGGAAATGTTTCTTCCACTTAGTCCATCAACTTCGGTCCTTAATCAATTAGCTATAACAAGGGATACCCGATACCCCTATTTTCGATTTTCGGAATTGCTCCGAAATGCAGGTTTAGTGGATATTGCAAATGGAACGTTGCCGTTTGCCGACGGGTTGAGGCCAGTTATATTTATTCCTACTAATGATGCCCTCTCCCGAGCAATATCTGCAGGGCAAATACCGGGGGTGAATGTCGACGGTTTTGTTTCTAATCAAAAGGCATTGGCCGATTATTTGAAAAATTATTTCGTACCCACAGGAGCTAACGGGATGACAACCTATCCTTATATAGGTTCAGGTATTCAAGGGCAGTATTCAACCCTGGGAACGTTCAATCGCGACGGAACATCTTTAAATACCGTGGTTGTTATTAAAGATAATGGTAACTCTTTGAGTGTAAAACTTAATTTTCCCGGAGTTTTTGAGGGAGAGGAAGTAAATGTGATTTCGGACTACGATTATTTTCCTTTTGCGTTTTTTGATGGAGGAGCGCACTTTATTGATGATGTATTTAAAAAATAGTAAAATTATTACCAGTTGATATGAAAAAAACACAATATCTGATTTTAATTGCAATGTTTTTTTTGCCGGTTTCCATATTGGCTCAGACCAATATTCTTTCGGGATTTGTATATGAGCTTGTCGATGGCAAAGAGCGGCCTCTGCCGGGTGCAAATGTAGTTGTTGTTGACAAGCAAAATCGTATACTGACAGGCGTTGCGACTTCTGAGACAGGTGAATACAACATCCAGATTCCGGCATATGAAAAAGATCTTAAAATAACGGCTTCTTTTATAGGAATGAAGTCGCAAACAGTAAATTATCGCGGGCAGAAAACATTGGATTTTGTTTTGACTCCCGAAGAACATATTATTGAGGAATTTGTTGTGGAAGCTCAGCGAATGAATCGCATGGGGATAACGGATAGGGAACAAACCGCTGCAACGCAACGAATAATGGTGGATGAAATTGTGCAAACGGCACCGATTGTAACAATTGAAGAAGCTTTGCAAGGACGAATAAGCGGACTTGATATTGTAACCGGCGGAGATCCGGGAGCTAAAAGTTCCATTCGAATCAGAGGTGCCAATACTTTGAATGCAAATGCCGAGCCTTTAATTGTTATTGATGGAATACCCTATTCAACCGATATAGATCAAGACTTTAATTTTGCCACAGCAAGTATGGAAGAATACGGCCAGCTGCTAAACATTGCCCCTACCGATATCGAATCGATAGAGGTATTGAAAGATGCAGCTGCTACTGCCGTATGGGGAACCAAGGGGGGGAATGGTGTACTAATCGTAAATACTAAGAAAGGGAGTAGGGGAAAAACCAGCTTCAGTTTCTCATCAAAATTCACGACAAGAGTCGAGCCTGACCCCATACCTATGTTGAACGGTGACCAATATGTCGCATTAATGCAGGATGCAATATGGAATACGGCTAATGTACAAGGAATCGCCTCTTCAGCTACATTGCTCGAATTATTGTATAACACACCTGAAATAAATTACATACCCGAATGGCGTTATTTTGACGAATATAATGTAAATACGAATTGGTTAGACGAAGTTCGAAGAAATTCTTTTACCAATGATAATAATTTTGCCATGTCAGGGGGGGGGGATAAAGCTACTTATCGGTTTTCATTGGGATATCTACTTGATGAAGGTACCACTATAGGTACAGCGTTAGATCGATTTTCTTCGTCTATGAATATTAATTACAGATTTTCAGACCGATTAAGGGTTGATGCCGAGATTAATTATACTCAAACGGAGCGAGACGATAATTACAATCTTGGCAGGAATGTGAGATCTGAAGCTCTCGCCAAAATGCCCAATAAGAGCCCTTATTGGATTGACGATGTGACCAAAGAACGTACCACAGCCTATTTTTCTCGCCAAAATGTTGAAGAATTTCAAGGTGCTTTTGATGGTAAAAAAAATTACAATCCTGTAGCGTTGGCAAAAGAAGGTTATAATACAACATCGCAAAAGGAATCAAGAGTTACTTTTCGGCTAAACTACTTTATTATGCCTGAACTTACTTATACAGGCTGGGTATCTATGAATCCTCGCTCGGTTAAAAACAAAAAATTTTTGCCACAGGTTGCCACAGGTGTCACAGGTGTAAGTGAATATTACAATCGAAGTACCGAAGGATATACCGACAGATTTGTCCTTCAAACAGAAAATAAATTGTTATTCAGAAAGAATTGGAACGATATGCATAATATCGTAGCAACAGCTTTATTTCGCACTTCTGAGGCACAAAGTTCCAGTTATACCGGGGTAATATCAGGAACTGCTTCACCCGGCTTGGCTGATCCCATTACCGGAGGTCATATAAGTGATATTGGATCAGGATCGTCTAAAACAAGAACTATGTCCGGTATTTTTAATTTGCATTATACTTTGCTGAACAAATATATGTTTTCAACAACAGTTAATATGGAAGGCAATTCCAGTTTGGGGAAATCCGAACGGTGGGGCATTTTCCCTGCATTGGGCTTTGCTTGGCAGGCACAAGAGGAAGAATTTTTAAAAGATGTATCGTGGGTTGATCTAGCAAAACTGCGTATCAGCTTGGGTTACAGCGGTAATTCACCCTCAGGCACAGCTCCCTATGTAGGTACTTTTAAAGCACTAGGTCAAAATTACATCGATATGCCTGCAATTGCGCCTGTGAGAGTTCAGCTTAATAGGTTAAAATGGGAGTCATCCCGTGAGTATAATTTAGGGGGAGATTTTCTCTTTTTAGACAATAAACTCAGCTTTACTTTTGATTGGTATAACAAGCGAACCAGTGATTTATTACAGAGGAATATCGGTATTCCAACTTCAACGGGTTTTTCTACCATTGCATATTATAACTCGGGTGTAATGACAAATAAAGGCGTGGAGTTCCGTGCCGATTATGAGATTTTTAGAGACAAAGATTGGCGTATTTCCGTAAATGCCAATGTAAGCCGCAATATTAACAAAATTGTTGAATTGCCGGAAAATTTGGTAGAAGAAAGTTACAGCTTTGGAAATGGCAATTATGCCCAACGATTGGAAACGGGAGTACCCGTAGGATCATTTTTTGGATATAAGTATTTAGGTGTTTATCAAAACAGTGAAGATACATACGCACGCGATGCCGATGGCAACGTTATGAAGAATATGAATGGAGAACCCATTGTGATGCAAAATGGAAATTTACGTGTTTATCCAGGAGATGCAAAATATGAAGACATCAATTATGATGGGGTTATTAATGAGTATGACATAGTGTATATTGGAAATGGGATGCC
This sequence comes from Bacteroidales bacterium, assembly GCA_012798745.1. Lineage (GTDB taxonomy): Bacteria > Bacteroidota > Bacteroidia > Bacteroidales > Dysgonomonadaceae > Anaerorudis. The sequence goes on along the minus strand of JAAZMQ010000354.1, from coordinate 9,322 downwards.
TATTTTAACCGGTGGCGGCGGGTTCCAAATAAAATATAAAGGATTTAATTTAACCACATTTTTTCACGGACGCATTGGGCAAAAAGTTATCAATAGAGCCAGAATGGACAGTGAAGCCATGTATGGTAGAGATAATCAAAGTATGGCAACATTAAGACGATGGAGAAATGAAGGAGACGATACCGATATCCCCCGAGCCCTTTACAATTATGGTTATAATTACCTTGGTTCGGATCGTTTTGTTGAAAAAGCATCGTTTTTGCGGTTGAAAACACTTTCCTTGTCTTATTCGGTTCCTTCTGAAAAATGTAGACGTTTCGGAATAAGCAATCTGAATTTCTTTATCACGGGATATGATTTATTTACCTGGACAGATTACAAGGGACAGGATCCGGAAGTTTCATTACCCGGTTCACCCAAGGGGCTCGTCACGGATAATGCGAACACACCTGTATCTATGCGATTTTCGGGTGGAATCAATATTAATTTTTAAATAGAATTTTTATGAAAAAGGTAATAAGATATTTTTTATTGTTAATCGGAAGCTTTCAGTTGATCTCTTGCGAAGATTGGTTGACAGTATATCCACAAAATGAACAAATAAGAGACGAATACTGGACGTCGAAAGAAGAAGTAGAGTCGGTACTTGCTGCAGGGTATGTATATTTTCGGGATGCTGTTCAAAATCTGATAGATTGGGGCGAATTAAGAGGTGCCTGTATTTATAATCAATATGGGAGCGATTTACAGATTTTCCAGGTCACTCCTGATGATGGTATTTGTAATTGGGCATCTCTTTATAAAGTGATAAATATGGCTAATTCTGTTCTTGCTAATGCCGAAGCGGTTCATGAACGCGATAAGACATTTGAAGAGGCTGTGATGAAATCCTATTTGACTGAAGCCTATTTTTTGAGAGCGCTTTCTTACTTTTATCTTGTTCGCAATTGGCGTGATGCCCCTTTGATACTTGATCCATATGAAACGGATGAAATTGGTTATGAAAAAGAAAAATCATCGGAAAATGAACTTATCGACCAAATTAAATCAGATATCACTACGGCTTTGGCTACAGGAGCGGCAAAAGAAAGATTCGAAAAAGACTGGGCAACCAAAGGAAGAGCAACAAAATGGGCATTGTATGCACTAATGGCAGATGTTTGCTTGTGGAGCGAAGATTATGCGGGTGCTATCATGAACTGTAATGAAATTTTGAATGCATCCTCCCCTTTTAGACCCGCTTTTGTGAAAGACCCTTCAAAATGGTATGAAATGTATTATCCGGGAAATAGCAATGAGTCGATATTCGAAATTCAATGGGATCAAGTGAACTATAATCAAAGCAATAATCTACCAACACTTTTTGGTAGTAGTACACCTACTTATCTTTATACGGAGCGAATGTTGCAGGATTTTATAGACGAAACAGATATCACGGGTATAAATAATGCTGTTCGAACAATCTATGGAAGTTATCTTCCCAATACCGCAGCCGCCACCGATTATAAAAATGCCACCCAAGGATATATATGGAAATATACGGGAATAGGATTCCAAGAACAGACACGCCCTAGTAACGAACAGGATCCAAATTTTATCATTTATCGAGTAGCTGATGTGATGCTGATGAAGGCAGAAGCATTGATTTTGAGAGATGATAATGAAGAAGGTTGGCAGACGGCTATCGACTTGATCAATGAAGTGCGCGTTCGTTCAAATTTGCCAAAGATTGAGCCGGTTTTATCTGAGATTGGGGAAGCCGATATGTTGCAATATGTTTTGGACGAAAGAAAGATGGAACTCGCTGCAGAAGGAAAACGTTGGTACGATCTTCTGCGATTTGGGAAAAGAAACGGATTTAAATACCGTGACCGTTTTTTAATCAGTGAAGTAGTAGAATACAATAATACAGCCAATCCATCATGGATTCAGTCCGTATTAAGAGATGATGATGCGCTTTATTTGCCAATCTGGAGCAAAGAACTCGAGAATAATAAATTGTTAATACAAAATCCTTATTATGGTATTGTTAAATAAAAAAATAAATATGAAATCAATAAATAAAGTAATAGGTTCAGCATTGTTGGTGTTGTTACTATTTGCATGCGATGATCCTTATGAAGGGAAAACATTTCGAATTTATGAAGAACTTCCTTCGGCAACTTATCTGGAGAGTCGACCTGAAGACTTTTCCATGTGGATTGAAATTCTCCGTTATGCAGACATGTACAATGCTGTCAATCAGTCAAGCCAAACGTTTACCTTATTTGTGCCCGATAATGAAGCCGTAGAGAATTTTTATAAAAAAATGGGCGTTTCATCCATTGAAGAATTGGATAAAACTTATGTTCAAGAGTTGGTGAAATATCACACCATTAATGTGGAAATTTCACAAAAAATATTTTTGATCGGCGGAAAGCTCACCTCTCCTACTGTCTCTGGTGATTACCTCACCGTTTCATTCGGAGAAAATGAGAGTGGTGGAGGGTTAAATGCCATTTATGTAAATGATGAAGCACGTGTAAAAGAATTGGCTATTGAAACGATAAACGGAGTGATTTACGTATTGGATTCCGTATTGACTCCATTGGTTGAAACCCTTTATGACAGACTAGAAGAAAACGAGAATTACAGTATATTTAAGGAAGCTGTAGATTTATCGGGATGGAAAAAACGATTAAGCACTCCTTACGATACAGTTTATTCACAATTGGGAAAGGTTTCTTATCTTAAGAAAAATTATACTCTGTTTGTTGTTGCTGATGATATTTTTGCACAGGAAGGTATTCAAAGTGTTAATGAGCTGATTGAAAAATTAGGTGCATTACCTGATTATACTGATAGCAATAATGCTTTGCATAAATATATTGGCTATCATATGCTCAGTCAGACTCAATATGTGGAGGACCTTTTCCCATTCGATGGTCAAAATGATTCCACGATAATTTGGAGCACGCTGGCTGAGAATGAAGTACTTTCCACAAATAGTGTCGATGGTATTTGTTACATCAACTATAAAAAAAGTACAGGAGAAGGGATTCGTTTGATAGAAGGAAAAACAGATATTCTTGCAAAGAATGGCATTATTCATGAATTGGACGGTTATATGCCGATTATAACGCCGGATCCGGTAATAGTAATTTGGGACGTCTGCGAGTATGATGATGTGGCAGCAGTTGTTAATGCATATGGAGCAGAAAACGGTTTAGGAGATTGTTATCAACAGTACCAAACTTCCGAACATAAAATTTCATTGATGGGTGATGAAATCACCAGCTATCAGTGGAAAGCCTATTCGTCAAAGAGTACAGGTGGTTGGCCACAATTGGGTTATCTTTTAACCAAGGCAAATACAGGTGCTACAGTAAATACCTATGGAGCATACAAAAATGATATGTTGATCGTTAATCTTGGTTATATGGGTTGGGTTTCGATGACGTCGCCTGTTGTCTTGAAAGGAAAATACAAGATAGATCTATATTATGCCTGCGCCGGCTCATTAAGTGATTTTGTAAGTGGTGGAAGTAAATGTCAAGTTAGTATCGATAATACTTCAACAGAGGTTTATATTTACGATGGTGCCCAAGCATCCGTAGGCATTTATTCGCTTACTCTTTTCGACGAAATTTATTTCGACAATAATGCTCAACGTACAATGAAAATTGTGTTGATGGATCCACGGGCAAGTACTCATAAAGATTACAGGCTCCAATTGGACTATGTAAAGTTCACTCCAGTAATAGATTAAATTGATTAAACAAATGAAAAAAAATTATTTTATAATAATATTTTCACTACTTTTTTCATTCGCCTGCAACGAGAAATGGGATGATCATTATTCATCAAAAGATATCGAAATAAATAATGAGGCAATTAAAGTAGTAAACAGTAGTGCTATAGAATACATAAGTGCGAACGATGAATTGAAAATGATTTCGACACTTTTTGATGAGCAAGGGATTTATGACATGATAAGGACAAGGAATCAATCTTTTACGATTTTGGTTTACCCTGATGATGTGATGAGCACGGCTTTCATTGAAGATCCTCCTTATTTTGCGAAGACATGCATAAGTGACCTTGCTTTTACGCCAACAAAATTTACCGATGGTTTTTCCATAAAAATGTGGAACGGTAAATATCTACGTGTTTCTATTGTCGAAAAACCCGATGGCAAAGAAATATACATTGGTGAATCGAAAGTAAAAAGCATAGTTAAAGCAAATGACGGTTATATTTATCTGATGGAATCGCCTATTTACGCTCCAAAGTCTCTTTATGAATATTTGAATGATTTGGGAGAAGACTATTCTCTTTTCAAAGAGTTGGTTTTCAGTTATGAAGAAAAGGTGTTTGATAGAGCTAACAGTATTAAAATTGGTGTTGATCCTACAGGAAATACAGTCTACGATTCTGTGTTTGTTACCAAAAACGTGTTGATGGATCGTTACGATTCCGGAGGAAGAGAAACATGGAATATGCGTTCTGAATTTTACTCATCCACTATGTTGATTTTTTCGAATGATCTTATTGAAAATGCCCTTGAAAGTGCTTATCATTATGTACGAGTGGCCTTAAACAGGGAACCTAATGCGAATGATTCCACCAAATTTAAAGAATGGATTATCAAAGCTGCATTTTACGATCGGATATTAACACCGGAAGATCTGAACGGAACAACCGATATTTATTCGGTAGCCGGCTATCAGGAAGGAGCAAGTGCTTCAACTCCGGGTGTACAATGGCGACCTACCGTTCAACGGGTAAATACAACTAACCCTGTAACGCTGAGTAATGGTGTAGCCTACTATGTGGAGTGGTTTAAAATACCCAACAATGTGGTCATTTACAGAATTAAAAATCGATTTTATATCTGGGAAAACTGTAGCGAGGAAGAAAAAGATCTTTATTTTAAATGGTTGAATGTGGAAAGGGTTGATATTTATGACAATGGGAGTTTTGGTCCTATAGGTCCTTGGCCAAAAATATATTACAAATGTCTCAGGGCTTATCCAACGGCAGAAGCTTATGAACAAAAACTTCCTGTAGGAGTAGAATGCACAGGTATTGCTTTAAATGAAGACGGTACCATTTCCGTGGTAATGATTCCTCCAGGAGAATATCATCTGAGGATGGGATTCAAATCCGATAAACTTCCTTGGCGTTTAGATATATATTTCAATGATCAACTTGTCGCCACAAACTTCGATCCCAATGCAGGTCATTATGACAGATACGGGGTAGGGCATCCTGAAGGGTACATTTGGAGAGATTGGTATGATATAGATAAGAAGGCAGAAAACTACGATCGGGATGGTGCTGAAGTTGGTATTGTCGTTCACGAAGGTATAGAACCGGCACCTATAAAGATTAAAATGATAAGTTACGACTTAACGCAGGATACAGGGAGCCGAAACCGGCTGATTATTTATCATTGGTGCTTGAGACCTACGGAAAATAATTATTAATTGAAATAACGCTATATTTACTTATTGGATATGAAAAAATTTAAACTATTATTTGCAATATTGTTTTTGTATTTATCTTTCGGATTATCGGCTCAAACCATAATCATAAAGGGGAAGGTGGTCGGCCAAGACAATCTTCCCGTTCAAGGTGCAATAATTTCTCTTACCGGTGCTGAAAGATCGGTTCAAACAGATGCGAACGGTGAATTTGAAGTTGAAACAACCGATTCGCAAGGGACAATTACAGTATCGGCCGAGGGGTTTTATGATTTATCAGAACCTCTTTTGGGACGAACAGAAGTAGAATTATTGCTTATACCTAGAACAAAATGGAAATATAATGATGAAATTATAACGGCCGTTGGCAAGGTGAGCTTAGAGGATAAAACTTCAGCGTCCACTAATATCGCAAAAAAAGATCTTGGGTTGGGTATTCATTTGGAAGGCGCCTTACAAAGCGAAGTCGCCGGACTACGTGTAACGGATAAAAGCGGTATGCCCGGCGAAGGTTCGTATATGAATTTAAGAGGCATACGGACACTCAATGGCGATAACGCCCCATTAATCGTAATAAACGGCATTCCTTATTTGCCCGATACCAAAAATTCTCCTGTTATCGGAGGGTATTCACGAAGCATTTTGGCGGCATACAATCTAAATGATATTCAGAATATTACTGTGCTTAAAGGAGCAGAAGCCGCTATATATGGTTCTTTGGGATCCAATGGTGTGATTTTAATAGAAACGGATGGAGCTGCAACAGATGATTTGGAAACGAAAATTACTTTTTCGGCCCAATATGGGGTGAACTGGAATAATAAAAGGCTTCCTGTGCTAGGTGTGGATGATTACAAAGCATATGTTTCTGATGCCGGTATGACGTATTACGCCGATATGCAAAGTCTTATCAATAATTATCCTTTTTTGATTGATGATCCGAATTATTTTTACAAATATTTATATAATAACAATACCAATTGGCAAAAAGAAATTTACTCACCGGCTTTTGTAACGGATAATATATTAAGGGTTGAGGGAGGAGATGCAGTGGCAAAGTACGATATTTCGTTGGGATACATGCATAATGGAGGAGTACTTGCCAATACGGATCAAGACAGATATCACACACGGATAAATACTGATGTGATGATAAGTAGAAAGCTGGAATTTCTAACAACGGTCGGTTTTGCCTATATGCTTGGAAATGTGCAAGAACAAGGTATGCTGGAAGCCACAAATCCTGTCTTGGCTGCCTATAAAAAAGCGCCTTTGCTTAGTCCCTACAAAAAAGATGAAGAAGGGAAAGTACTGGATGAATATGATGTTTATCGGTATGGATTGAGTAATCCTGTGGGTATTGTGAATACGTTGGTTGCAAAAAATAAATTGTATGATATTGACCTTCGGTTGGGCCTCAATTATACCTTAAACCAAAATATAATGTTTTCCGGAGTTTTCAGTTTGTATTATAATTACAATCAAGAAAATATTTTTATCCCGGGTCGTACTTATAAAACAGTTGTGCCCCTAAATTACGATCTGGCTGAAAATACCGTTCGTCACGGTGTCGGCGAAACAAAAAATTGGTACTATAATTTAAACGGTTCTTATAAGAATATTTTCGATAATATTCATACAGTGAATCTTTATGCAGGTGCCCAATTTCTTATGAGCAGTAAAGAATATGACGGTGGTTCGGGTTACAATACTGCCAACGATTTTTATCAGACATTAGATTATGTTGAAAGTGGGAGCGAATCGTTTTACGGTTATATCGACGAATGGAATTGGATGAATTTTTATGCTCATGGAGACTATACCTGGAAAAGTCTGGTAAAAACTTCCATGAACCTCAGTATTGATGGTTCGTCATCATCAGGTTCAGAAGCCTCGCGTTTCGGTGTATTTCCCTCGGCCGGCATTACCGTTATGTTTAAAAATTTGAAACCCTTTATTGACTCACCTCTTTTAAACCGAATGAATTTACGAGTGGAATATGGATTAACGGGGAACAGTCGTTTCTCTTCAAATTATGGAAAAAATTATTATCATAGCGCCCAGTTCCAGATGCTTTCGGGCATCGTTCGCTCCAATGTACCTAATACTCATTTAAAATGGGAAAAAAACAAGCAGCTCGATCTTGGATTGGATATGTTGCTTTTGAGGAATAGACTTGATGTGTCGTTTAACTATTATAATTCAAAATCCTCCGATATTGTTTTTGCTCATCCTGTATCTTCTGTTTATGGGCCTTCGGCATATTATACGAATTCAGCTAAAATTGATAATTATGGTATTGAAATATCGTTAAATGCAGCTTTAATTGACAATAAAAATTTCGAATGGGTTATTGGCGGTAATATTGCTATACCAAACAGCAAAATTGTTTCATTAGGTTGGACAAATGAATCTCTGGTCTCATTCGACGATGGAGCACAAGTCATTACGCGAGTAGGTGAAAAACCGTACTGTTATTATGGCTATGTTGCCGAAGGCATTTTTGCTACGTCAGCCGATGCCAGGGCGGCCGGATTATCCAATTGGAAAGGTCAACCTTATGAAGCCGGAGACGTTCGTTTCAGAGATATAAATGGTGATGGTATTATTAATGACAATGACAAGCAAATTATAGGTTGTGCTGCTCCCGATTATTTTGGGGGTCTGAATGCGTTGATACGTTACAAAAATTTTGCCCTTTCGACTGAATTTTCTTACTCGGTTGGGAATGATGCTTATAACGGCGTTAGAAGATCAATTGAATCAATGGATGATTTAAATAACCAATCCCAGTCTGTGATAAGGAGATGGCAACTTGAAGGGCAAATAACCGATGTTCCACGTGCTTTCTATGGTGATCCAGTGGGGAATAGCGCTTTTTCTACCCGATGGATAGAGGATGCGTCGTATCTAAAATTAAAAACAATTACTCTAAGTTATAGTTTTGATAAAAAGTTTCTGAACATTTTTCGTTCAGGTACTATTTACATAACTGGGGAGAATCTTTATACATGGACCGATTATTTGGGTCTTGATCCGGAATTCTCTTATTCTTTCAATGAAGCGATGCAAGGAATCGATTATGGTAAAGTGGTACTTCCACGTAGTGTGAAATTTGGGTTTAATTTAAAATTTTAAGATTTATGAAAAATATATTCAAGATAATGTTAATTGTGTTTCTCGGATCGTCTGTTTTAGGATGTGAAGATTATTTTGAGACGAATCCGGACAATCTTATTAATACCGACGATTATATCAGCACACAAAGCGAGATGTATTCCGGGTTTATGGGAATCATCACAAAAATGCAAGAGGTGGGAGATCATGCTATTTTCCTAACCGATACACGGGGTGATTTTCTGGAACCAACTGTCAATGCACCGGAAGAAATCTGGGATATCTACAATTATAGAGATCTCAATGGCAATCCTTTCGCTGATCCTGCAGGTTATTATGCAGTAATTATAGCATGTAACGATTATTTTCAAAAAATGTTTGAATATAAAGAAAAAGACGGAAAGAAAATGGACGAACTTACCGAGAGGCATTTCAATGCTTTGATCAGTAGCGCATTAAGAATAAAGACTTGGGCATACTTGACTCTTGGGAAAATATATGACGAAGCTGTTTATTTTGACGATCCATTGGTCGAATTAAAGGATTTGAGCGATAATCAAACTTTTGAAAAACTTTCATCGTTAGATGAAGTTATCGAAAAATGTTTTGAATTGCTGGATGTAGGTATCAACGGTATTGATGGTACAGAAGTAATGGATTGGGGACAGTGGCTGGATCCGGAAGATCCGGATAATTCACTGTATGTCGCATGGGATTACATTGTGCCGGACTACTTATGT